>JBDRSA010000046.1:0-32891 GCA_043825275.1 Candidatus Omnitrophota bacterium | reverse complement strand
ACTTCTTTCCCACCCCTAAAGAGCCCATACTCCTACCTTTCAAATAACCATAGTACAAAACGAGTATAGCATATGATACCGAAAAAAACAAGATTCCGTGGTCTTTTTTGTCATCTCGCCGGTGTCAAGACGACTATCTTTTGCGCCTGTGGGATAGAGCTTGCGTCGATGTTAAAATAAGATTTGTGTTCTCTTAACACATTATTTTTTCCTGATAAAAATCGCTCAACCGTATCAATTCCCAGCACAAGCTTCTTCGTCTTGAAGTGCATCGGGATCACGATCGCAGGTTTAATCTGCTCAACAACCCGCTGCGCGGCCTTAAAATCGAGAGTATAGGTCCCGCCTACCGGAATGAGCAGAATATCGGTCTTCCCTATCTCTTTTGCCTGTTCATCCTTCAGGAGATGGCCAAGATCCCCGAGATGGACGATCGAAATAGTGTCGATCAAGATCGAATATATTATATTTTGGCCCCGCTCCGCACCGGCAGATGCGTCATGGAATGCCCGGATACCCTCGACTTTCACCCCTTTATATTCAAATTTACCGGCTCCGTTTACCACCTTCGGGGTACCGGAAATATCGGTAATATTGGCATGATCATAGTGCGAATGGCTTACCGTAACTATATCGGCTCTCTCTCGTATAGGATCGTGCCCGATAGATGGATCGTACGGATCCGTTATCAGCCGAATCCCCTCAATCGACTCCAGCAGAAATGAAGCGTGAGCAAACCACTGTATCTTCATCGCGCACCTCCTCCGGTCACTCGCCTATGATCTTTATAAGAACGCGCTTCTTCCTTCTCCCGTCAAACTCTCCATAAAAGATCTGCTCCCAGGGGCCGAAATCAAGCTTACCTTCGGTTACCGCTACCACGGCCTCTCTCCCCATGATCTGGCGCTTCAGGTGAGCGTCGCCGTTGTCCTCCCCGGTCAAATTATGTTTATACCCGTTTACCGGTTTGTGCGGAGCGAGTTTTTCAAGCCATGTATCATAATCCTGCAGCAACCCCCTCTCATCGTCATTGATATATACGCTTGCCGTTATATGCAGAGCATTGACCAGACAAATTCCTTCTCTGATACCGCTCGTACGCAGAGCCTCCTCAACCTGCGGCGTAATGTTAATATACTCTCTTCTCGTTTTTGTCTGGAACAGCAGGACCTGCCGGTACGATATCATCATTCCCTCCACTATCTTCTATTCATCCACGCCTATCGCGCAATGATTATACGCACAACGCCGGCGAACATAATGAGATCTGCCGTGAGAGCGATCGGTACCCAATTCATGATCAACATTATAACACTTTTCGCCGCTCCTTCCTACGCTCATAACATTCTTTCATAAAACCGGAGATTGCGATATAATAACACTCGAGAGGAAAGAGTCACAAGACACAGGACACAAGTCACGGGTTGTCACAAGTCTTTTAGCTCTCGCGTCATTGCGAGCGAAGCGCAATGACAAATCTCGAAACAGTATAGCGTCAAATAGCGCTGCATGGAGAAACAGATGGTCCGACACGATCGATTCCTGTGGGGATCCGCCACATCAGCACACCAGGTAGAAGGCAATAACGTTTTAAGCGATTGGTGGGAATGGGAACGCCGCGGAAAGATCAAAGAGCCTTCCGGGCTGGCCTGCGATCACTACAGTCGCTATAAAGATGACTTTGCGATCATCAAAAACCTCGGCCACACGGCACATCGTTTCTCGATTGAATGGAGCCGTCTCGAGCCGAAAGAGGGCGCGTCCGATGAGAGCGCCTGGGAACATTATCGTGATGTTATCGGCGAGCTTCGCTCGCTCGATATAGAACCGATCGTCACACTCAACCACTTCACCCTTCCGAATTGGCTGGCTGAAAAGGGCGGATGGAGCCGCTCTTTGTCGGTTGATCTTTTCGAGCGATTCGCGAAAAAAGCCGTTGAAAAGCTCGGTGACAGCGTCTCCTGCTGGATCACGATCAACGAGCCTATGGTATACGCCCTCAGTTCGTATCTCTACGGACGATGGCCGCCCATGCGGGCAAGCTTTCAGGATATGGCCCCGGTCGTAATAAACATGATCCGCGGCCACGCCAAGGCGTACACGGCGATGCGTAAAGCCTCGGCCGCCTTATTCCCCGGCAGGAAGATATCTATCGGTATCGCCAAGGGCCTCAATAAATTCGATCCTTTCAATAAACGCTCTCCTTTCGACGCTCTCGCGGTATTCTCCCGGCACCGATTCTTCAACCATCTCTTCATAACCTCTCTGATGAGCGGCTGGATCCGTTTCCCGGGGTTCGGGATAAAAAAACTGTCCGCGGCAAAAACGCTCGACTTTCTCGGCGTCAACTACTATACCCGTCAGTTTGTCCGCTATTCGGGAAGTGGGAGCGTAAAGCTTTTCGGTGAAGACTGCGGAAATCCGGATCCTTCCGGATCAATGAGGAGGAACTTTCTCGGTTGGGAGGTCTATCCTGAAGGCCTTTATCTCCTTCTTAAGGATATCTCAAAATACCGCCTGCCCTGCATAATAACCGAGAACGGGATCTGCGCGGATGATGACGGCGACCGCTCCCGCTTCATCGAAGAACACCTGGACGCTCTCTTCAGGGCGAAGGCAGGCGGGGTCCGGGTCTTCGGCTACCTCTACTGGTCGCTGCTGGACAATTTCGAGTGGGCCGACGGTTACGGCCCTCGTTTCGGGATTGTTGACGTCGACTACAAAACACAGAAGCGGACGGTTAGAAAAAGCGCGTACTTTTTATCAGAGCTCATGCGCAAAAAACTTGCCGAAACGTGATGTTATTCATTCCGAATCACTCGCGTCCAAAATAGCGGCTTTGTCTTGACGGAAATGGTATTTTTGCGTTCGAAAGCTGCTTAGGACAGCACTGACTCCAAATAACCCCCTTCATTACGCCGATGCATGGATCTTCGGTCCCAAAATCGGTCAGAAGCGCGATAGTCTTCAACGCGGCCTTTCTTCTCCGTGGACCATCGGAACAAAGCGTACCGGAATTATGTCCGAAGTCCAAAAACCTTTATCCGTCTTAATGACACGCTTGAGATTCTGAAATTGACCGCCTACAGGGATGATCAGCCTACCCCCAACAACAAGCTGATCGGTCAGCGTCTCTGGTATTTCTTCAGGCGCCGCCGTGACGATGATCGCGTCAAACGGCGCTTCCTCCGGCCAGCCCATGTATCCGTCGCCATGCCGTACATGTACGTTCGTATACCCAAAACCTGAAAGCCGCTTTGCCGAACTCTCCGCTAATTCCTTTATTATCTCGATCGTATAGACCTCTTCCGCCAGCTCTCCCAGAATTGCCGCCTGATAACCGGACCCGGTCCCTATCTCAAGAACCTTATCTTCTTTGTTGATCTTCGCAAGATCGGTCATAAGCGCGACGATATACGGCTGCGATATCGTCTGCCCGAACCCTATCGAAAGCGGGCCGTCGATATAAGCATAGGGGGCGGCAGCCGCCGGAACATACTCATGCCGAGGTACTTTCATTATCGCGTCCAGCACCGTTTTGTTCTTTATTCCACGGCTTACGATCTGCGTCCCGATCATTTTCTTTCTTTGATCGTAATACGGATCGTCATTCGCGCCGAGTCGAACGTTCGATGCAAGAATGATCAACATTACGATCACAACCGTCTGTTTGCGATACCGCATACCCACCTCATAATTTAGTCGCTGCCGAAACGATCTCCCTGTCTAATGTATACACTACTGTGGGGGGATTTACAAATTTGTCTTCTAGAAAAGTCACCAGTTGCCAGCTGTCAGTTGCCAGTAAAAAGAAATAATATTTTTAACTGCCCAACAGGCATTTACCACTGGCGGCTGGAATCAGCTCTTCGGCGAGGAAATTAATTCGACCCTGACCCTGACGAGCCCTTTTCTCAGATCGGCGATCTTTTCGAAGGACGCCTTGGTAAGGTCTATAACTCGGCCTTCTTTGACGAGTCGCCTGGCAGGGCCGCGGTCGTTTACCCGAACATAGACCGTCTTTTCATTTTCCACATTTGTTACTTTGAGTATAGTGTCGAACGGTACGTCCCACATTGCGCAGGTCATCTTATCATGATCGAATATCTCCATATTTGCTGTCGTTTTTCGTATCCCCGGAGAGAATTCAGCGTACCAGGAGGCCAACCCACTCATCTGTCTGCCTGAAACTTCAATAATTGCAGCCGCTATGTCGGCCGCCGGGGAGAGGATCGCGAGGGTGAGTGCTGCCACAATTAAGATCGCGGCGATCTTTCTGGCCATTATGTGCCTCTATACTCGTAACAGATCAGCTTCAGAAGTAATTTCATCAATCCCCCCCCAAAGGGGGTATCGAGGCCTTTTCGGCTCACCGTAAAATATTACGGCAAGAATTCCTCCTTGAATTTCATACACTTTACTCGTCGGTTTACGGAAAATGATTGTTCTTATATACCTGAATCCGACTCGTAAAGTGTGAAATTCTACGTCGGACTTATTCGCCTACAAGGCCCCGATACCCCCTATTGAGGCTCTTTCAGGCCGTATGCCGTATGGTGTACTTCCTAAGGCTGAACTATTGCCTATTTACTCAGAAACTACTCCATGAATATCGAACGAATGTTTTTAAACAACTTTACTATCCGGGCAAAAAAATATTAAAGATAAACGTAATATCTATCTTTCTATTATTCTAAACAGAGTATATCACAAGAGAAATACAGAATACAATAGACGTATTCTAGCTTTTTTATCTTTTACCTATGAACCAGTCCCGCAAGGCGGGACGGTTCAGGGTTTCGCTCCGCGGCCCTCGTTTCGTAATGGTGCAAGGTCCTCGGAGCTACACGCCTATGATAATTATCTTATCTCTGGCAAGATTGGATTGTTGGAAGGAACTATCGCAGTCTTAATCGCCAAAACACGTTCCGACAGATCGCGCGGTTTTTATGATCGGATGGTTTTTTGGGACCAATTTTTGCTTTCCGATGGCGTTCTTTATAGGAACAGCCGCTATCTCCTGTCCTTTTAGGGCAACCATCTGCCCAAACTTCCCTTTTGCGGCCAGATGTACCGCCTCTGAACCGAACCTCGTGGCCAGCACCCTGTCAAACGGCGTCGGCGATCCGCCGCGTTGAAGATGCCCAAGGATCGTAGCGCGTGACTCGATACCGACCCTCTTCTCAATCTCATCGGCCAGCTTTGACGCAACGCCGCCGAGACGGATCTTGTCGGTACTCTTCTCGACTATCTTCTTTACGGTAAGGCGCCCCCCCTTCGGCCTGGCGCCTTCTGAAACTACAATAATACTGAACCTTTTTCCGTCGCGGTTTCTATTCTTGATGGCGTCGCAGATCTTCTTAATATCGTAGGGAATTTCAGGGATCAGGATAATGTCCCCTCCGCCCGCAACGCCCGCGTAAAGGGCCAGCCATCCGGCGTATCTTCCCATCACTTCGATCAGCATAGCGCGGTGATGGGATTGCGCGGTAGTATGGAGCTTATCTACCCCTTCTGTCGCGGTATGACACGCCGATATAAAACCGAAGGTAAAGTCGGTCTCCATAACATCGTTGTCGATCGTCTTCGGGATGCCTATGGTCCGCATCCCCATTTTGGTCAATCCATTCGCGATACTCAATGTTCCGTCACCGCCCACGAGTATCATAACGTCAAGTTTATGCCGTTTTACGGTTTCGATCGCGTCGCGTGAGAGATCTTTAAAAACGGTCTTTCCGCGTTCGTCGACCGGAAATCTGAACGGATTCGCGATATTCGACGTTCCCAGTATCGTCCCCCCTTGGATCAAAATACCCGAAACATCATCGTTGCGGATAGATTGATACGTATTTCGAACAAGTCCGAAATACCCGTCTTTAAACCCGATCACACTCGCGTTGTAATCGTTGATCGCGGTTTTCGCGACCGCTCGTATCACCGCGTTCAGCCCCGGACAATCGCCGCCGCCGGTCAGTATTCCTATTCGTTTTAAGCCGCCTTTTGCCATTCTACACCCCTCGATTGACCGTACCCTGATCAATAATGATCCTGTTCCGTCCCGTCTCCTTCGCCTGATACAGCGCCGCGTCCGCGCGCTCTGTCAGTTCGCCCGCGCTCAAACGTTCGTTCCCCTTGTGAAAAAATGCGACGCCCATGCTGATCGTGACCGTCACTTCATTGCCGTCGAGCGTCAATTTGTTTTCCTCAACGCTTTTCCGGATCCGTTCGGTCACATTGTCGACTTCAGTGATAAATTCAGTCATACTCTTCGGCTTGTTCCCTTCCTCGGAAGCCGGCACGGACGGGATCACGATCGAGAACTCCTCTCCGCCATACCGGGCGCATATATCGCTCGATCTCGTACTCGACTTAATGACTCGCGCGACCTCCTGGAGAACCAGGTCCCCCGCCACATGGCCGTATTTATCGTTGTACCCCTTAAAACGATCCACATCGATCATCGCAAGGGCGATCGGGCCGTGGTAGATCCGCGATCGTTCTATCTCTATTTTCAGCGACCGTACAAAATACGCGTGCGTATAGAGCCCGGTCAGCCCATCGTTCGACGCCTTCACTTCGGCCATGTCTCTGGCGAGCCTCATCTTTTTTGAATAGTTGTGATAGAGGGCGATAATGACCATCGACGAGATGAGCATAAAGAAAAGGAATCTCAACGAATAGCTGAATATTCTGTATCGCTGCAAACCTTCGGCGTACTCGGCGGTCCCCGCGTCATTCAGGGTGATCGACAGGAACCCTTCAATCGCTCCGTTGTCTATACTCACCGCGTAGAGATCTTCATCTTTCAGGTCCAGTTTTTCTTTTACGACAGGCGCGATCCCTGCCTTGTCGACCAATATCAATTTTCCTGTCTTTTCATCCTTATACATGTATCTTGTTTCGTAGAGAGGCACCGAGCCGTACTTTTTCATGTAGACGGCAAGCTCGGCAACCGACGAGCTTTTGTTCTCTTTCGCGAAATGCTTCATCAGGGATTTCGTGAGCGCCGCGTTGTACTCGCTAACGCGGTTGAGAGGGGCGTCGATGAAATACCTGCGGAGGATCCGATCCTGCTGGATTATGAGCATATTGAAGGCGCTCGCGCAGACAACAACATACAGGACTATGAACGCCAAATACTTAAACCGATTCATCCTTCTCGCTGCCGACGTGAGATTCGCCTTAGGTTATCGGCCCGCAAATCCTTTCTTTTTAATCAATAATAATGGCTTCCCGGCGTTTTGTCAAGCGGCATATACTACAACGTTAGTTACCAGGCACCAGCTTCCTGACGCGATGTTCAATGCTCAGAAAACAGATGACAGAAGCGAGAATTCGGTTTACGGTTAACGGTGTACGGTAAACGGTAAAAGATAGAACTAAAAACAATCGATAATACGGTTTGCGCGATGTGGCGTTAATCTCATATGAAATTATTGGTCACTCTATTGATCTTTCAACCGTAAACCGAAAACCGTACACCGTAAACCGTCTATACACCCTGCTCTCTGTTCTCACTCCGCCCAGAGCCCTCTCCGATTTCGCCGGGCATCTTCCTGCAGGTCCCGAAACAGCGCGGCGTGGCGAACGTTCGGGGGTATGGTCATTATCTTTGCGAATCCTTCCTGAACGATCTTCGCGTTCACAAATGTTCCGTCGTCTCTGTAAACATACGCAAGCAGCCTGTCATAACGATCGTGTTTTTCCGCGTCAAACTCCAATGTCACGATCCTGTTCAGACAGAGACGCTCGGTGAACTCCTTCGAACGCGCGCCGAGAGCCTGTATCGTTTCAATATCCGTTTTTGATCTTTCCGCGTCACGCTGCAGTTTTCTGCTGTGATGTACTTCCGGCGTATCAATGCCGATCAGCCTGACACGCTCGCCGTTCGACAATAAAATCGTGTCTCCGTCGACAACACGCGTGACATACAGCCGTCCGGCGTCAGGCGTACGGTCTTTCGCGCGGGACGCAATCATTACAAGCGCCGCGAAGACCACTACGATCGAGAGGTATACAAGCCGTCGATTCATTGCCGCCAAAAAAACTCCGCCCGATCAATAACTGATCAGGCGAAGCATTTATTATCTCTCTCCGGCTCCATTCCCGGGCCCGGACGAGCTTTAAATATATCGTCTCTAAAAATAGATCTCCTCTTCAGAGACAAGCTTTCCCGACTCATCATACTTCTTTATGATCTTCTTTTTTGAGCCGGCCGCGGAGGTATCCTCAGACTCCTGCGTGTAATACTGCTGCTGCGACTGTTGCTGTTGTTGCGGAGCCGCCCGCCGCCGCGGCACCCTTCGATAGGTACGCTGTTTCTGCTGGGGGGGCGCTGTTATAGTATCAAGCAGCGCGCCGCCGATGACATTGGTGCCCGCGCCGATCAGGGCTCCCTGCCCGGCTTTTCCTCCCGAGGCGCTTGCGGAGATAGCTCCGACTCCCGCCCCAAGGAGACCCTGCTTCAGTATTTTTTTCGAGCTGTCCTCCTGGGGGGGCTCTTCGTAATAATATTCCGCGCCCTGATCCTGATAGTAGTAATCGTCCCGTGGCGGGGGAGCACTCTGTCTTCGTCTCGATTTCGGCTTCGATGACGAGCTTCCCGACAAGGTGTCCAACAGAATATTCCCGAGGATCCCGGTCCCCGCGCCGATCAGGGCTCCCTGCCCGGCTTTTCCGCCTGAAGCGCTTGAGGAGATCGCGCCGACTCCGGCGCCGAGCAATCCCTGTTTCAATATCTGACGCGAACTCTCATCATCGGCTCGAACAGGGCTTACCGCTGTTACGAGAAATACCGCCACGGAAACTAAAACAAAAATCATAGTAATCTTTCTCTTCATGCAACACCTCCGACTTTTTATATGTATCATTATACCCTATTCTAAGATAGTTTTAAATAACTATTTTATTTTCCAAACACGCCTGAGCTCATCATTGATCTCTCTCTGTATTTTTTGGTCGATACACTTTTGATCCCCCGCGCATGGCGTTTTACCCTTGTCCGGAACGCTTCCTTTACGCGCAAGCGCCATGAAGCCACCGGTCGACAGGCGCTCGGAACACTGCGCGCGCGCGCTGTTGGCTACATAGTTGTCGTCTGAAACGACCGTTATCGAGCAATCTCCGCAGCGCTCCTGAATGATCGCCCGTATCGTGTCATCCGCGGACCGCGCCGCGCTCGAAAAAACGAGGGTTACGCCGCCGTATGAACCGTGCCGCTTCATCGTATCCGAGTTCCCCTGCCCGTCAAAAACGATCACCGCCTCATCGAAGAGCGCTTTCCGTTCCTTAAAAGAAGCTGTAATGCGGATCAAGTGCTCGCGCGAGTCCTGAAGGCTCTTCTTTATGAAGCCTTCGAATATCCTGTTTCTTCGGATAACATTATACCCGTCAATGATCAACAACCGTTTCATCGCGGCCTCACAGTACGCCGCACTTCGCCAGCGCGGCTATCGTCTTGCTGTCAACAATGCGCCCACACCGATACATCCTCCGCACCTCGTGCGCTGAAAAGACTTTTTTCACTATTATCTCATCGCGCTCAGGTGTCGATCGAACCGGCCGCAAGCCCCGCGCTTCGTAGATCCATATAAACTCGTCGGTGAAACCCGGCGTTGTGTAGATCGCGCCTACTTTTCGTATTGTTTTTGCCGTTTGTCCGACCTCTTCGATCAGCTCCCGCCGCGCGCATCGAGCGTGCGATTCTTTCCCATCGCGCGTTCCGGCCGGGATCTCCCAGATGAAACGCCGGATAACCGGCCTCCATTGCCTGATCAGAATAATACGCTTGCTCGATAAAAAAGGGACGACGGCAACAGCGCCTGGATGGCGTATATATTCGAGCCGCGTTGTATACCCGTTCGGGAGCACGACCTTGTCTACAAAGACCTTCAGAAGTTTTCCGTTCAGCGCGATCCTGCTCGATAGGACATTTTTATTCCTCACGCCGCCTCCTTAGCCCCGTGTTGCGATCGTTGACAGCGCATGCGGTACGACATATATCATGGGGCGCTTCTTCACGCGTCGCCGCGCATACCGCACGGCGTCTTCAATGATACTGAACGATCGGATCGGCGTACGGCCGAGGAGAGCGCGGGCGCCGTCTCCTACGACAATAACATTAACGTCGCGAAGCGCGCGGGCGATCATATACGCCCGGTGTTCTCCGGCTAAACAGCCGGCTTTCTTTACCCGCCTGATATATTCGCAGGGAGACCTCATGGATACGAGCGCGCGATAGCACCGCCGCTCACTCAAACCGTTTCCCGCGCCATCCTCGCATTTTGCCGCGATTATTAAAAATCCATTTTTTTTGAGAACGCTCCTGCCGGCATTCGCTATGTAATTCATCGCTCGGGAGGCCTGATAGATATTCACGTCTTTTGGATATCCTACGCCGCACAGGACTATGTCGGCGGCGCTTCTGACCCGAACTTCGTACGCGCTTCCGGCCGATCTGACGCCGGCTTGAAAAGCCCGTTCGGGCGTACCCGAAACGATATCCAGGGCGGAACCGTCATGCGCGTTCACGACATTCACACAGAAATCGATCGGCAGCTTTTTGACCGCTTCCCAGAGGACGTTCTGAAAAGGGTTGCCGTTCACGCGGCCGAGCGCGGTGCGCGGATCGTCAAGAAACCGCGGATGGTGCGTCGCGTTTATGAACTCTTCACCGGCGAGGCCGATCGCGACGGTCTTTACGCCGCCCGAATAACCCGCGTAGAGATGAGGCTCGATCACACCGACCGGTATTACAATATCATACCGCGTCACCGCGCTGTTTAAAACAACGGGAAGCCCTCCGTTTGTCCTGCCGAAGAAGGCCATCGACCGCTTCTTTTGAGCGTGGCTTGTGACCCGATACTGATCCGCGACCTTTGAGCCGACCAGCGCGCGGATGCTCTTTTTTGACTCCGGCGCATGCAGCCCTGTCGCGATAATAACATCCGGCCGAACACCGTTCTTACCGATCTCTGACAAAAGAGCCGGCAAAAGCTCCTTCAGGTGGGCGTTTCTCGTCGAATCGGGGACAACCACGAGCGCGCGCGATCTTCCCCGCAAAGCGCCGCTCAGCGTAATCCCGAGCGGCCTCAGAAGTGACCGCTTCAGAAGCGCTAAAGGGCGCTTCCCCGGCCGCGGCCTTTTCTCAAGTACCCGGATCAACGCGGCCGGCCCGGTTATCGTTCCCGCTATGGTCCCTCTCCCGTACGGAAGCTTTACTCTCATATCGCCGACAAAAGCTCCTTTGGAAAAATATTATCGAGCCCCAGGATACAAGCGGGATCGACCGCTTTCTTCAGTTTTGCCATCTCGAGTACACCGTTCTCACCGTACATCACGTTGAGATACGCGTGTTTTGTTTTACCGATCCCGTGTTCCGCGGATACGGTACCGCCGAGATCAACCGCCTTCCGCGCGCATTCAAGACAGAGACGCCACGCCTTGTCGTATTCGGCGTTCGTCTTCGGCAAAAGATTCGTATGCACGTGGCTCTCCCCGATATGGCCGAAAACAACATGGTCGATCGCGCTTTTCCGATAGATATCCCGGTAAAAGCGCATCATTTCGAACAGCTTATCGTCGGGCACCGCAAAGTCAGTGCTCAGCTTTTTAAAGCCGCTCCTCCGCACGATCTCGTTTATCATTGACGGCAGCGCGTGACGAAATTCCACGAGCTCACCGCGCTCTTTCTCCGTCATCGCGGCCCAGGTCGCGTCCGAGGCGACATTATACGAATCCAGAAGGCGCTGCCATCCGTCCAGAACGCCCTCCTCATCGCTTACGGAAACCTCCTGCTCGAAAAATACGCACGCGGCCGCTCCTTCAGGGATGTTCGGATACTTATCTTTCATAACGGCGAGAGAATTCCTGTCCATATACTCGATGGCGAGGAGCCCCGGCCGCGGCTTAGTCCCGCTCTCTCCGCCGCCCGGGCCGGACCGGGCTTCGGCGCAAAAGCTCCACGCGTCGAACTCGTCCCGGAAGAACGCGCAGCAGCTGAATACGCCTTCCGGCCTCTTCGCCAACTCTATCTCAGCCTCGACGATAACGGCAAGCGTCCCTTCCTGGCCGATAAAGAGATCGATCGGGTCCATCCCTTCTTTCGCGTAGTATCCGGCAGAATTTTTTGTCTCGGGCATTGTATATGTCGGGATCGGAATATCGATCGCCACGGCGCCCGCGAACTCAATACGATTATTATTTCTCGTTACAACTGACCGCCCCCGCTCAATTTCTATCACCTGGCCTCCCGATAACACAGCGGTCAGTTTTCGAACAGAATTCCGCGTTGAACCGTACTTAAATGAACGGGCTCCCGAAGCGTTGGTCGCTATTGTTCCACCGACAAAAGCGGTATGTTCGGTGGGGTAGCACGCGTAAAAAAGGCCGCTCTCATATGCCGATCTCTTCAGGTCATCGACAAGCGCCCCCGCCTGGACGACGGATATCCCGCCGGAGGATCCTCGCGGGACGATCTGCTTTATTTTGTTGAATTTTTCCATCGAGACAGTAACGCCGCCGAAAGGAACTCTCCCGCCTGTCGTTCCGGTCCCGCCGCCCGAGACAGTGACCGGCGTACCGTTCTCGCTCGCTTCTTTCAGGATCGATGAAATATCACCGGCGGTTTCGGGGAAGAACACTTTCTCGGCATGCCCGCCTTCGATGTTCGAGCTATCCTCAAAATAACTCTGTATGGCGGCCTGATCCGTTTTTATTATCATCTCGACGCCCTACCCGTCCTCTTCATGCAAGTAAGCAGATCGTACCCGAGATCTCCGAACATATCATCAAGTTTCGCGAGCGGAAGCCCAAGGACATTATAAAAACACCCGCCGACATACGAAAAGAGGAGCGCGCCGGGCCCCTCGATCGAAAATCCTCCCGCCTTGTCAAACGCTCCGAGATGATTGACCCACGCGTCTAACCGTTCTTTTCCGACCTTCTTCATCCGCACCTTTGTCGATACCGACTCCAGGAGAGACCGTCCCGAGATTGTGTCTACAACAGAGATCCCGGTATACACCGCAAACAACTTCCCGCTGTACCGATGCAGCATGGCGCGGACCTCCGACTTTGATCTTAATTTTCCTATGATCTCACCGTTCAAATATACGATCGTGTCAAAGCCGAGAACGACACAATCGCGCAGCCCTTTCGCTATCGCTTCGGCTTTTTTTCGCGCGTTCCGGCGCACAAGATCGCCGGGATCCAAACCGCTGCCCTTCTCCTCTTTCACCAGAGGTCTCCTCACTGTGTGCGGGATCCCGCACATTGAAAGGAGCATTGTCCTGCGGGGAGACCCGGACGCGAGTATTATCTTTATTTTTTGCTCAAGCATTCTCTCTCCGAGATATTTTTATATCACAATTACAAATGACGCTTTTTTTTAGAACAAACAACTTATGGTAAGTATACACCGCGCGATTTTTTTTCGCAAGTTTTCATAATAAAAAAGGGCGGCCTCCTGCCGGATGGCCGCCCTTTTGATCTTTCTTGTCCCGCCCCCTAAAACAACATGATCAGGCTCGATAGTACTCTGCTGAATTTATACGCGGGACGGGTCGAACACTTCATAGAGACCCCGCTCGAGATGTTTCCCCTCAGATACTCACCCGCGATATCGGCAGCCTCATGTTGGTCCTCCGCCTCAGTCATGACCTCTATTACCGTCCTATACCTCCTCATGGCCCCCCCATTTTTAAAGAATCTTCCTTTTTGTTACATCAATTCCAAGTATAACGGACAGAGTGAATGATGTCAATTGAATTATATAGCTATTTTATTACTTAACGTTGCTGAGTAACATAGGCGGGTACTTGGCACTTAGCTCATAGCCAAGTAACACGGGTTGGTAGATAACTCTTGGTTCATGGTCATATGAGCAGTTTGCTCATTTGGTTGTGGATTTTTCCGTTCGAGGCGAGGATTTGGCTGTCGTACACAGAGAATTTTGAGCCGTTGAATCTCGTCACTTTTCCGCCCGCTTCCCGCACCAGGAGATACCCGGCGGCGCAGTCCCACGGATTCAGGTCGAACTCCCAAAACCCGTCAAATATTCCGCACGCGATATAACAAAGGTCAAGCGCGGCCGCGCCCGCCCTTCTGACCGCGAGTGATTTCTTCAGGAACCTGTTAAAATTCATAATATTTGAATTCGCGGCGCTTTTGATCCCGTACGCGAAGCCGGTCGCGACGAACCCTTTTGAGAGCTTTGAGACTTTTGATACCCGTATTCTTTTGCCGTTCAGAAAGGCCCCGTTCCCTTTTTCCGCGACGAAGAGTTCTTTCCTGGCCGGATCATAGACAACTCCGGCAATGACTTCTTTTTTGTGTTCAAGCGCGATCGAAACGCAGTAGAACGGGAATCGCCGAAAAAAATTTGTGGTCCCGTCAAGCGGATCGATGATCCACGTGAACTCGCCCGGCGCGCCGTCCCGCCCTTTTTCTTCGGCGAGAATGGAGTGTCCGGGAAAGCTCTTTTTTATCCGGCGGATTATCATCTCTTCCGCCTTTGTATCAACGTCCGTTACGATATTGATCGCGCCCTTATACGAAGTGGTTGTAACCTTCCCGAGACTCTTCTGAATATAAAAGCCCGCTTTTTTCGCGGCCTGTATCGCTGTACGTGTATACTCAGCGCGGCTTTTCACAGCAACCTCATTGTTTAACAATCGTTACATTACGCTACTTTTATCGCCTCGACAGGGCACTGCTGCGCGAGATCCTGCATATCGCAGCAATCGGTCTTTTCGGAGATCACATGCGCGAGATTATCGTCCTGTATCTCGAAAACATCGGGACAGTTCGACGCGCAGAGGCCGCAGCCCGTGCACAGTGATTCATCGATCGTTACCTTCATTTGATTCACCTCCTTCCGTTGTTCCGCTCCTAGTGCATCTTCACCTTTTTAAGGCGGGGATTCGGCCTATATCGTCTTCCTACTTTCGAGCAGTCGTTCCCTTCTACCTTGACAATATCCGCCGTGAAATTCCTGCTGGTTTTGAATACTGCCGATCCGACACCGACAAAATCGTACGGTACGTTCATGCGATTGAATTCTTTGATCTTCCTTTCATCAAATCCGCAGCTAACAACGATCTTTACGGATCGAAACCCTTCGCGGTCAAGCGCCGTCCGCACCTTTCGCACGAGTTCTGGCGTTACGCCGCGGCTCCGCGTCGAGGCCGATCGTACCGACACATCCTTAACATCGAGCGCGGTATCCAATCGCACCGCGAACAATTTATTTCCGAGAGCCCGCGCAACTTCAAGTGATGTCCGTACCGAGTCGTTCTCGAAGTCGACAAGCGCGATCCGGGGAATATCCTTCCGCATATGCCTGTCGAAGGCTTCGCACGCCTGTACCGTATCGCCCCCATAGGCCGCGATCAAACCATGGGGGATCGTCCCCTGCCCGCGCGTCCCCCGCCACGCGGCGTTCGCGTCGGTCGATACTCCGAACGCGCCGCTTATGAACGCCGCGTAACCATCGCCGGCCTGAAGGCTGTAATGGTCAAATCGGGCCGGAAAAAAGAGAACTTTTTTCGGCTTTGCGGCGTCGACGACTTTTTTCACGGCGGTCGCTACCGCTGTCCGCCTGGCCATGACCCCCAAATAGACAGTTTCCAGATGCGCGAATGTGGTATAGTCGCCCTCGATGGTCATTACCGTCTCAAGCGGCTTGATACGATCACCGTCGTTCAGAGCCCGCACACGCAGACGGCGCGCCCTATCCGCGCAAAGCTTCAGAACCGCGATCGCTTCGTCGATCCCGCACAGGACGCTCTCCTCGCGCGTAAATACCTGCATCAGGACATTAGGACGGCGCCCGTCTTTTCTGAGAACTTCCCTCGTTCTGACAAAGTACGTATCAGAATACCATCCGCTCCGGATCTTCTCGACCGGAAGCTCAAACCTGTCGGGCTTTTGCCGTCTTCCCTTCACCCATACGCTCATTCAAACCTCAGATATTAGCTTATGGTATCATACTATCCGAAAAAATCAACCGCAATTGGCCGCATGTCGATCCTCGTTCCCCGATCATCCACTTTTCCGTTCATCGTCAGGGACCCTCAATCCCACAGCGTGCGCGATTTCACAAAACTCTTTCGTGTTGATATCATCCAACGATTTATTGCGTTTTTTTAGCTGCTCATTGAACTTGACAGCCTTCTCCTGCATCTTTTCGTGAGTCTTTTCAGATCCTCCGAAAAGATGGAAATTCTTACCTTTCGTTATGCGTATATGGCCGTCTTCACAATCAAAACCGAGGCCAAAAAGCGCTTTTCTGGGCATTCTGCTCATGCCATGCTCCTTATGATCAAACTCTAGGCGGACGGGATAATAATACCATATATTTCACGGGCCAACAATAATCTAAAGCACCCCGCCTCTGTTTTCTCTCGAATCATAGCGTGAAATACTCAGGAACATCGATCGGGCAGCCGGGATTATGCTTCGCCGATCCGGACGGCAAGGTACCGCCTCTTAGAAGAATGTATCGTCGATATTTTTCGCGTCGCAGATACCCCGCCTTGACCGCTCCACAAATTCGACAAGGTGCCGCACTTCGGGAGGCTGATCGCCGGATCTGAGCTTCTCGATCGCCTGTGTGGTATTGAAGCCTGATCGGTATATGGTCCGAAACGCTTCCTTGACCTGGCCGATGAGCTTATTTGAAAAGCCGGCCCTCCTCAATCCGACAAGATTTACCGACCGTACCATCGACGGCCCGCGCACAAGCATGAAGGGCGGGACGTCTTTATTTACGCCGCTGAAACCGCCGATCATCGCGAGCTTGCCGATCCGGCAAAACTGATGTATGACGACATTCCCCGATATAAAAGCCATATCTTCGACCTGAATATACCCGGCAAGGAGCGCGCCGTTCGAAACAATGACCTTATTGCCGATCTCACAGTTGTGCCCGACATGTGACGAGACCATAAAAAAGTTGTCGTCTCCTATGATCGTAGCGCTCCCGTTCTTTGTTCCGCGATGTATCGTTGTGTATTCTCGTATTATGTTCCGCTTCCCTATCTTTACGAACGATTCCCCTCCTTCGTGGCCGAAGTCCTGCGGCGTGTGGCCGATGACCGCTCCCATATGCACTTCGGTCCCCTCGCCGATCTCGGTGCCTTTCGCGATATACGCATGCGGCCATACTTTCACGCCGGGCCCTATCATGACGCCGTCTTCGATGATCGCGTACGGCCCGATCTGTACGTCTTCAGACGATATCGCCGCGCCTTGCGCGACGACCGCTAACGCGTCAATAGCCATGTTCAACGACCCTTTCCTTACGCATCACAATGAAACTTATCGAGAAGCGTATTGATACCATTGATAATACCTTCGATGTCATCCCCTTTTCGAACCTTCAACCGCTTCGCGTAATCTTTCTTTTTCGCCATCAGTTCGAGCTCGCGTTCAAGGCGCTCAAGCGGCCCCACGAATTTATGCGACAGAAATACGCCCCATACTATCAAAAGAAATAACATCGGCGGCAGCCCCACCAGCAGCATTACGTTGATCTTATTTATTACGGGAAACAGATTGTACGCGATCGACTCGGGAATGCCGAGCTGCTCCGCGAGAAGCGTAAAAACAAGATAATACAGACAGCCTCCGACGATAACAAGCGGAACGATGATCGATATTGTAATGAGGATCAATATCTTCGTCTGCAGCGGCCGGTTTGAGATAAATTTAATCCGTCCCATCGTTCGTTCCTCCTTCGGCCGGGGTCTCTCCGTCCTCGTAGCCAAGTTTTATATCCGCGTACAGAGCGTCGGCAACGGTCCCGGTCGTGTCGGCGTCCGTCATGAACGCGATAGCGCCTATATCGCGCCGCGGCTGTTCACCGAAGAGCCGCACAAAGTCCTTCACGATATTCCGCTCTTCCGCGTAGAGCTTCCCCTCTTCCAGCTTACCGCTTTTCAGCACCATGAGCCGTATATTCTTTGAATACGGGCTTATGCCGGTCTCGCCGACCGGAAGCGACTCGGCCCAGATATATTCGATGACCTTTGTGTGGGTGAAGAACTTAGCGGGAAATATCACGTATATCCGCGCGGCAAAATCGTCGGCGTGCTTCTCTTCGAGGCTTTCCGGCTCTTCCCGTTCGGGAAATGTCTCTACGCTCCACTTCCATTTTATGATCGGGTTCTTCGTCTTGACGTCGAGTTTTATTTTGTAGTAGAGGGCCGACGCGGTCTTATAGCTCGTGGCGCGGACAACACCGAGCGAATCATCCTGTTCCTGCCGGTAAATAACCTTCCCCTTCAGGATCTTCTCTTCCCACTCTTTCAGGGAATTCTCCTCCGTGAATGAGAACCATTTTACCAGCTCCATCCGGTATCGCTCCAAAACCGGCGGCGCCTTCTCCGGCCCCCGCGCCCCTTTTCTTATGAACGAGACATCGAAGAGAACGACCATGGCCCCAACGGCCGCCGTCAGAGTAATAACGGTTATTACGATCAAGATCCATTTTTTCATACGGCGAGATCGAACACTATTACACTGTAACATTAATCATAGATACTGAAAACGTGTCATTCCCCGATTTAATCGGGGAATCCAGAGTATGAATAATGGATTCCCGCTTTCGCGGGAATGACAGAATAGTCAATAACTTATGTGACGCTTGTATTAGATGGTTATCTTCTCCGCAAGTTTGCCGCCGACCGGCAATTTCCAGTATTTCCCCATCAGCGCCTGAATGATCCCGATGATAGAAATGACCCCGAAGATCAGAGCGCCGAGCCCTCTCAGCCAACCGAACAAGTTCCCGATAACCCAAATCGCGCTCTCTCCTATAAAAAGAACAAGCCCCTGTTTTCCGTGGAACATCGCGAACTTGTTATCTTTTTTAAAGAAGAGCGGTACAAGACAGAGTATCCCGAGATACGCCACCATCGCGAAAAGCTTCCCTTCCTGAACTACAGGATCCATCTTCTCAATCTTCTTCGTATTCTCTTCAGCCATATGTTCCTCCATAGTTCCAAATTTAGTATCTGGTTGATCTTTACAATGCACTACATGACATTACTGTCAATATAATTTGTCATTGCGAGCGAAGCGAAGCAATCTCCCGAGCGTAGTCCCGAGTTAACCGAAGGACGAAGCGAGGGTCTCTTTTTGTAATTCTGACTGAGATTGCTTCGTCGGCCAAAAGGCCTCCTCGCAAAGACATTTTATAATCAGTCTCAAAATACATTATTCGACGACCGACGTTTACTTAAACGCCTTTTAATAATTTTCAGAACTTTTTACCCATCGCCACGCCCAGCATGTCGTCGTCCGGATCGTATACCGGAACAACGGCCAGCGACCCCTTGTTGTTCCTGTTGCGCGTCACAAGGCTTCGGCCGACAAACGTGCCGATCGCCGCTCCTAAAAACACATCGGATGCCCAGTGAGAATCGCTGTACATGCGCTCGAACGCGACGACCGACGCGGTTCCGTACGACGCGATACCGATAAAGATATTCTCGTCGTACACGGTGGCGACGACTGACGCGAGCGCGAACGCCATCGTCGCGTGTCCCGACGGAAACGAAATGCTCGATTCGGTCGTCGGCCCGCGCCACTTTGAGGATCCCTCGCCCGCCGAAGGCCGGTATCTTCCGGATAGATTCTTTATCGCCTGGCTTATCCCGCCGGCGATAAGGAGGCTCTCGCCGCCCGCGATCGCGATCTCTTTCCACTTCTCGTTTCTCATCATGAGGCCGCCGACATAGAAGCCTCCGCAGATCGCCCCCTCCCATACCCCGTCGCCGAGAAATTTGATCTCTCCCAGCGCGTCGGCGGCATCCTCATCCTGGATATCTTTGCGGAGAAACCCCTGGATGCTTCTGTCTGCCGCCATAAGGCAGGCCGTCCCGCCAATAACCACAGCCAAAGGGATGATGTCGCTTTTATCGATCCGTGCCGGAGACTTAAGGATATACCAGGCGTCGCTTAAATACCTCTTTGGAATATTTTTGAGGCTCGCGTAGGGGGAAATCTCGACGTCTTCCTCCTGAAGCGTCGTATCGTACATGGTGTCCGCTTCCGCCAAAAGAGAGGGCGCCCGGAACATCAAGGAAATCATAAATATAGGTAAGAAAATAAACGCGGCGATCCGCTTCTTTTGATCCATGCGTGACCTTTTTTTCATACTATTGTATTGATAGCCCCATTGAAAGTCAACAAAAAACCCTTTCCTCTATGAAAGCAAAGCCATGAATCGCCCTGAACCGAACGAGCGAAGCGAGTTCTGGTTCGGGGCTGGTTCATGGTCAATAAAAAAACCCGCCCCTTCATTCGAAGGGGCGGGTTTTTTTACCAAGATGAGATACGTTAGAAGCTGACCTTCATAGTACCAACAAGATCAGAAGCAACAGAATTAAAGTTGTCCTGTAATGTCGGCCTGTCGTAAATATGACCGGGGAAGAACCAGCCCGTCAGGAGGCCGAAGCTCACGTCTTCGGTGTAATCCCACGTAGCCTGGAGATCGACTTCCTGGCCGATCGAACCGCCGCGTTCCTGAAAATCAGGACCGATGATATCGCGGTGCGTATAGAACGCCGCGTAGACACCTTCAAGAAGAAGGCTCTCTACCGGCTCAATGCTGCCGCGCGCGATGATCTGGTGCTGGTTCGTGAACGAAGCGTCTGAGAAGGTCAAGAGCTCATCGGCTCCAGCGCCTTTCGCGGGATACGACGCGGAAGCGTAGAATCTGCCGACGAACTCGCGGATCGCTGTGTCATACTTTCCTCGGTACATCGGATCCCAGCCTTCGTAATCACCGGCGGCGAGGTTCGGCCGCTGTTCGGCTTCATTACCGGAATACAGGATATATTCCACGCCGACAACAGGCTTCCACGCGAACTTCTCGGTGAAGTATCTCCATTCGGCTGACGCGTCAATGGCGTACGCCGAACGTCCTCTGTTGTTTACCTGCGAGCGGTGACCGGCATACTGTCCGCCCTGCCATGCTGCTTCGAGGTTCAGGGTGAGGTCTTCGATCGGATCGACGCTTGTCCGTAAACCGAGGGTGTGCACTTCATTGTCTGATTTAATCCCGGCCCAGCGCTCTACCTCTTTATCCGACTTCCAGAACCAGTATCCTTCGATGTCAGCATTATACTGATCGAAGATGTAGCCGACGTTCAAACCATAGAGATCAACGTCGTCATCAGCCTGGATGGCGTTCTCGAATATCTTCGAGTAGATACCGGTGATGGTCCACGGATCATAGTCCAAAACCGCTTTCACGGAATCGAACGAGTTGATCGGGGTGTATTCAACCGCCGTGATCGTACCCTGCGGGCTCTGCTGGTTCGCGCCGACGATGAAACCTTTACCGACCCAGAGATCCTGACGGCCAACACTCAGCGTCAGGGGCTGGTAGATAAAGTCCTTCAGGTCAACGTACGCGAGATCGACCAGTACGTCAAACTCGTTAGCAACAGCGGCATAACCACCGCGACCATAGTTCGCAAGAGCGGTCCCCTGCGCGATAGCCTTACCGCTTACGTTCCAGTCTCTGGTATTGACGAGTCGGACGGTCGTCGATACGTTATCGGTGAGATCGGCATCGATCTGCACTTCGGTATTGCTCATGAACCAGTTCTGCCAGTCACTCTGGATTCCAACCCTGGTTACATCAGCTTCGTTCGGGCTCTTCTGGTACGTATACGCCTGCCGAGCGATACCTTTTACTTCGAGGTCTCCGCTGACTTTTACACTTTGCGTCTCCGCGAGAGCGGTCCCGGTCATGCAGATCGCCAGCGCGACAACACACAGCGCGGTTAACAATTGTTTCATAACTCCTCCTTAGATAATGTTAATTCAATACAACAATTTATTTTTAAAGTTCGGGCTCCTGAGTGAGAAATATTCCGCTGATGTCAGCCCTCTTGTATTACTCTATCTGATTCGCCACTTTTTGGCAACTTACGGCTATTCTAATTCCCCCCTTTCTCTGCCGGAATTTAAGTCGCTTGTGACGGCACAACCCTAATTTAACTGAAAGTATAGCATATGTAGAGGTAAAGTCAAGCGTTAATTGCCTCTTTTAAATTCCTAACTTTTACTGATTATTACGCGCATTTCTTGATGAAATCAGCCGAATTACCTAATATTTTAGAGACCTGACTTTTCCCTAATCCGAGCCCTTTTAGGAAGGATCGCGCCTTTTTGTCCGACACGAAATCCTTCTCGGAGTGGCTGTCGGTGTCGAGAACGAACTTCGCTCCGAGAGGCAGTCCGAGCCGTACCAGCCTCTTATTCGGACGCCGATGGCTCTTCCTCGTAGTGATCTCGAGCAGAACCTTCTTCCGCACGGCAAGCTTAATATCGTCGCGGCTGATCAACCCCGGATGTGCCAGGATATCCACCCCCGCTTCGATCGCCGCTCTGTTCGTTCCCGGGATAACGGGTTCAGACACTGTTTCACCGTGGCCGATCACAACCTTCGCGCGGTGCTTTCTCGCGTAGCGCACCAGCGGCTTTAACTGCTCGAGCGGCGCGTGTGTGATCTCGACTCCCGGCAAAACGAGAATATCCCAGTACTTGTTCAATTGTTTGCTTACTCTGACGAGCCGCGGAAGGACAAAATCTATGTTCGATGTGCCGACATGATCGGTCAGCGCGATGGCCGTGTAGCCGGCAACGTGCGCGCGCCGGACCATCTCGCTCGGTAAAAGTTCCCCGTCACTTAATAATGTGTGGGTGTGGAGGTCTATCATTAGGTGAGAATATAATACTATAGTGAGATAAAGTCAAGGGAAAATACGGAGATGGAAATTGATCTCGTCGCTCGTCTATCGTCGGTCGTCGGTCGCGAATGTTTTCACTCTCGTCATTGCGAGAAGACCGAGCAACGCGAGGTCGACGAAGCAATCTCTGTCCCGACTGTTAAAAACGAGATTGCTTCGCTTTTCGCCAGAGGCGAACACGGCGCTCGCAATGACGGAGCTTGGACTATATTCAGATAGGAGATGCTCGATGCGGGAATATTGCGGTAGATTGCTCCTACGCGCTCCAAAGCACCTGCGTCGCCGCGTCGATCTTTTGAATTTCATACCGCTCGGCTGGTTTGTAGGAAAGAATGGCGTTGATAACAAATGAAATGCAGTCCTTCGGATCGCCGGTCTTCTTGACGAGATTGGTCAGATAGTCGTTCACTGAAATTCCTTTCGGCAAATGCGCATCGATGTAATACCGCAGGAGGAGATATGCGCCGCTCGACTCATTCCCAATTTCCTCTTTGGTAATAGCGCCGGCGAGCGCCAGGATCGCGACCATTCTCCGGAGGTATTCGATCCTCTCTTGCGGGTCGAGCAGGGCGACGTCGACCGGTTCCGAACTGATGAAACGGGCGCGGGCAAGATCGGTGTTTTTACCTATTGCATCCCGCAGAGCATCAAGGTTCTCCGCCGACCCGTCTACGAGAACGCACGCTTTCTCCGGCTTCGGCATCGCCGATATCATCGACTCGAGCTCATGAATATGGTTATACACTCTTAATCTTCCGGAGAAAATATCTTCATACTGCCCTTTCATGCCGCTAAAGGAGTTGTTCGGGAACATGCTCTTCGGCACGAAAAGCTCCGCGTCCGACTTTATTATGGCCTCAGCCGCCTCCACGATCCTCGCGTCAAGCGGCTCGAGGAAACACTCTTTCTGTCTCTCGCCCGGCGTCTCAACAACACTCGCGCTCGGGGAGTTACGCTTCGCCTGCCAGTCGTCGACAAAATTCTTCAGCTTATTTTCTTCCCGCGGCTGCATTTGACCGCGGGTGTTATTGTAAAAACCGCGCGGCATGACAACGGCGTAGCAAAGCGAATTCCCGGTCCGGATCTGGATCTCCGTACCCGGAACCGCGTGTTCTTTTTTAACATGCGCCATCGCCATGAGCGCGCCGTTTTCGACAAACCCCGGCTCGTTCCATGTCGGGATCCTAACCGCCTGGGACGTTATCGCGCCGATATCCTGCCACGCACCGCCTACCTTCGCTCGCACAATACTGGGGGGGCGATTTCCTTCGGCGTGACGCGGCATCCTCATGTTCTTGATGTCGATGTCGGCCTTCCCTTCTTCCGCGCCGGTCAGAAGAAGCGTCACAACGCGACGGTCCGCGTGTTCTCTTCTCTCGATCATCTGATCCCTGCCGACAAACGATCCCTTGTCGAGCGCGACAAATCTACCGAACCCGAATTCGTACGGCGATAAATGATCCGGCCCGGCAAGCTCATGTCCGTGCAGCGGTAGTCCCGCCTCGAGCCGCAGAGAATCCCGCGCCGCTAACCCGCAAGGCACAAGACCTTCTCCTTTTCCGGCGTCGATTATTTCATTCCAGATGGTTAGCGCGTTCTCCGCATCCACAAATATCTCGAATCCCTGTTCTCCGGTATATCCGGTCCGGGAGATTATCACATTATGCCCTGAGTCCTCGAACCACATTCCCTGGATCGGCGCTTCTTCGAAGCTGAACGGCGGCATGCCCCAGATATTTTTACCGACGATTCTCTTGAGTATCTCTTCGGCCTTCGGCCCCTGGATGGCGAACATCGCTCGTGTCGGAGCGTACCCGACCCCGCCCTCATCGATCTGGACATTGGCCTTGACAAGGCCCCTGTCATTCAGCTTCTCATAGAGCCACTTGACAACGCGTACCTTGTTTCCTGCATTCACGACCAACATGTAACGGTCACCTTGGAGACGATAGATGATCACATCGTCAAGCACGTCTCCCGCTTCAAGGTCATCATACTTGCCCAACATGTCGTTAACAAGGAATGAATACTGCGCCTTGCCCGGAACAAGTCCGGAAATATCATTCGTTGTTATTTTTTGAAGAAAATCATGGACGTTCGGCCCCCAGAGTTCAACGGCTCCCATGTGGCTGATGTCAAACAAACCGGCCGCGTTCCTGACCGCGGCGTGTTCCTCAGTAACATTCGTATACCACAGCGGCATATCGTACCCGGCGAATTCATGCATCCGAGCGCCATTATCTTTGTGCCAACCGTGAAGCGGCGTCTTTTTCAGTTCCGCGGTCGGCGAGCGGCGAACGCCGTCCTCTAAGAAGCGCTCTGCTTTGCTCCCAACTTTAAGCTTATGGGCGTCGGCGACTTCTTTTGACGCGAGCTCTCCGTCAAGCACATTGATCCCGCCTTTTAAGTCGGGATAAACGCTCTCAGAAACCGCGGTCTCAAGGCCGCAGGCAAGCGCCAGAGCGTACTTAAGCTTCGCCTCTTCAAGCGCGATCGATGCCTGACGGGCCGGGAGCGCGGGCATATTGGCAACACAGAATCGTATGTTACCGAATTCATCGACAAAGACCGGGTCATCATAATAGGTCGTTCTCGAACCCCAGACATTCCCTCCCTGGTCGATCGATACATCAACGATTATCTTATTCTTACCTTTACTTATTTCCCTAAGGAGCTTCTTGCCGATAAGCTCAGGCGCCGTACCGCCCTTCTTGTAAACGCCGGTCACGATCGCGTCGGCCTCCGAGAGCGCTTCTTTTACTTTCACGGTGTTTTCGGGAACTATGATCTCAATATTGAGTCCGTGGCGCGCAAATATCCGCTCGAGTTCTAACCTTCTGGTGTGATTCGCTTCGGTGATGGCGACAGACGCGCCCATGTGCGCATACATAAGCGCGGCATTAATACCGACGACACCGCCGCCCATCACAACCACCCTCTTCCCGTCAATGAGCCAGTCATTCGGCGGGCTTCCGGGATAGGTCAATGAGATCTCGTCTTGTGCCTCCCGAATCGCAACGTCAGTGATAGATATAAGCCCTTGCTCCACCAGCCGCTGGGAAGCGTTTTTCTGTCCCAGGACCTTCGCCGCCTTACCTGAATAGAATCCTGACCAGTACGACGCCAGTATGCCCGCTATTTTGCTCATCGGCTCAAGAAGCGGTGTAGCTCTCCCCACCGTGACTGTTTCATAGGCAACGGCGGCACCGAGCCTTTGCGTCATAAGCGCCTCGGTCAGGCCCCTTGCTTCCTGTGAAGCAAGATGGAAATACGTAAAGACGACTTGGTCGCTCCGCAAGAATCTGTATTCCGGCTCAAGCGGTTCCTTTACCTTAATTACGAGCCCCGCCGCCCAGGCGTCACTCGCTCTCGGCACGACCTCAGCGCCCGCGGCCAAATAATCCTCATCGGCAAAACCGGCGCCAAGTCCCGCGCCAGTCTCAACCACTATCTTCTCGACACCGAACGTTTTAAGGATAGCTACACCCTGTGGCGTCAAACCGACCCTCTCTTCGTTCGCCTTCGTTTCCTTCGGTACGCCGATGACGAGCCCCGGCTGAAGCATCTCGGGTGAGAACCACTCTGTGTCTTCCATGAATATCTCTTCGAACGGCCGGGCATCCTCATTGGCGAACATCACCGGCTCTTCTCTTCTAGTTTCGTTATCAGATGTGGGTGATCGACGTTTTGCTGTGTTGGCAGCATCATAGAGCTGATATGTCGCGTCGACACCGGGTTCCGGCGCGATAGTAACACCGTCGGGCACGTTCTGATCCGGCTCTGTTCCAACATATACTTTGATCAACTCTATTTTCCACCCGCGTAGTTCCGGCTCCCATTTTTTGATCTGATCTTCGGTGAGTTCAAGCATGGAACGGTCATTCCCGGGGTTCTCCTGTGTCCCGACTGAATCCACTACCATAAGAACCCTGATCCTTTTCTTATTCTGCGACTCCGGTCTCCTGCTCTGAAGTGCGATCGCCCGTGCCAGGGCGCGCCCTTTACTCCTGGCCACGACATCCACGGCAGATGCCGAAGAGACAACTTCTATACTCTCCGGGGCCCCCGGGACCTCTCCCTCTGCGATCGCGAATCGTACACGAGCTGTGATCGCGTCCTTTACCCGCTGCTTTTCATCATCACTTAACCGCTCAAGCTCGAGCGTGCACCCTTCGGGTGATTCCTGAATATCGACTTGCCCTTCTTCTGTGCCCTCGACAAGATCATATTCCCTGCTCATGCGCCTAAGCAGTTGTGCGATCTCACGTTCTGAACCTTCAAGCCCCGCATCTTCAAAACCTTCGATCCCGCGAAACGTTTCAGAGTCATTCGTTACAGTTCTTCCTATTGCTCCGGTGGACATAATGAGCCGGAAGAGACTCCTGTCTTCTTCCGTTAAGCCCAATCTGCTCCAATCAAATCTCGGCCCAAGCCGTTTGTCGACTTCTCCAAAAACCTCTCCTGTTACCAATGTATGACACACTCCTGAATCTATCAGTGAGCGGATTACGCGTATAAATCTTTCCTCAAGCTGTGCCTTCTCTCTGTCTTTAATAACGCCGTCGAAATCCACTCCAAACATATCCAACCCCACCCACAGATCAGTATCCCCTACAAGCCGCTTCCATGCCTCGACCTTTCTCTGGTGGTTCTCGCTAGTAGGTGAGCTACGCGTATAGTACGCGACGGTCTCTCTGATGCCGTCTTCAAGCGGCGTTAATGGCTCCGGATGCAGATATCGCTCAAACCGGTCGTTGTCGCAAATGTGCACGGGCCGGTCTTTTTGCGCTTCATTTTCTACTGTGATATCGACGCCGATAGCGGATGCGATCGCTCTTCCTATGTCATCGTTTCTTGTTACAAATCCGCTTCCTATGTTAATCACTCTCGAATCTTCGGTAACAGGGATCCGGGCCGCTTCGCGCAGCGCCCGCACGCAGTCAGCGACATAGAGAAAATCTCTGCCTCCTTCGCGAACCCTGAACGTGTCGCCCTGATTCAGATCCGCGATACCGAGGCTAACCTGTCTATCCCCGTCATACCACCCTCTGATGTAGCACGGTACTTTGTAGTTCGTATCCTGATTGGGGCCGTAGATATTCGAGAACCGGACGATGACCGCGTTATCGCGGTTGCCAAAACGCGCCACAAGACGCTCAGCAAGGTGTTTTGTCAACGGATAGAAATAATCGTTCGGGAGGCCAAGTTCGGCAAGCCGACCATCCGCTATCTGTGGTATCTCGATCCTTCTGGTAACATAATCGAGCGGGTTCTCGATCAATCCGCCGCTCCTGACGAACTCTTCAACGTATTCGGCGACGATCGATTCAGCGGAATCGAGCCAAGCTCTCAACTCCCTTATTTCAGGTTCATCGCCGAGAAGAACGTTCCGCGATTCCTCCTCGCTCATACGAGGGCCGACCGGCTTCCTTGTTAAGGTATAAACATAGAAGGTAGACGCGAAGACAAACCTTGTGCCGTGTTTCCGGGCAAGAGCCGCAAGGATCGCGGTCGATACAGCGTTTGCGGTAAGCGCGCGATGGGGGTTATTCTTACAGTCCTGATGGTTTGACATGCCGCCGAGATGAAAGAATGGCTTCCCGCTTCTCATAATATCCTCAAGCGCGGCAAGATCCGGTTTGAGCAGATCCATGTCCCGTATGTCGCCACGCGCGCCCTCAGAGAGCCTGACAAGGTTTTTCGAACCGCTTCTGGCGAGCCCGACAACGCCGGCGCCTTCATCGTGAAGCGTATTCGCGAGATTAGAACCGATAAACCCGGTGACGCCGGATATTACGCCACCGGAAGTAGGCGATGCGCGATGAGCTGATTTTGCGTATGAATCCTGCGGTTTGCTGAATGAGAACGGCGTAACGGCCTCAGTATATAAGGTATTGCGCTGGCGAGAAGTAAGCTCATAGTCATCCGCAAGCGCTTTAAGCAGGCGGTACTTCTGAGCGTCATCGAGCCGGTCATAATTCGCGTGCCGCAAAGCGCTCGGCGGCTCCTGCGCCTGTATTTCGTCAATCAGGTCGGCAAGCACCCCGGATGTAGCAGGCAGGCGCTCTTCATATTCTTCAAGCAGACGCCCGAAATGAATGACCTCCTGTACAACGATGAGATCGTTGACCGCTAAAAAGAGAGGATTGTCTACCGTACCCGACTGGCCCTTTGGAGCGCGGGCGCGCGTCGAGATAAAAGCCGGCAGGTAGCACCTTGTCCACCACTTCTCCTGAGACCCGCGCATATGCGACTTGAAATTCGCCTCAAAAACCATCTTCTCGATATTGGCGGAATCGCTATCGATGAGCTGATTTTTTCTGGCGCGCACCCATGCGGTCCTGAACCTGATCATAAAATCCGCCAACCGGTTCGCCTCTGCCGCCTTTGATTCCAAAAGCTTCAGATCGTACTCGATCGCCTCCGCGTAATCTTCAGGATCTTCCTTGAACATCTGAAGTGTCTTCGTAAGGAGCAGCTTCAGTCCGTGATATTGCGGCTCGGTCCGCACCGCTCGATGAGCAAGAAGTTCATTTATTTTCGATTCGACATCACCGTACCATTTTCTTCCGAGACTAATTGCCGCTCCCGCGGCGATATTCTTTATTTCATCATTCCATTCCTTCGCGATCGACCGGAGCGCTTTCACGTGTCCGTCTTCAAGGTTACGGAGAATGCCTTCGATACTTGCGATCCTGGCGCTGAACTGCGCGGCGGCATTCCTCAAGAGCCGTACAACTGCCTCTCGTTCTCCTGCCTCAAAAAGCTCTATCGCCTCCCGGACATATATCCTGGCAAGGCGTTTCTCTTCAACATAGATGTCGCCGCGGCGAGGATTGAGCCTTCGGGTTGTCTCTGTGAGCTCCTTCCTGAGATCCACCGCCTTTCCGCGCCGCCTGCGCTCCGGATCGATATCCCGAATAAGGTTGTTGACCGTGCGAACCGCTCTCCGGCAAAAGAGGTGGTCATCAAGCTCGGTCCTCCTTTGATCGTCAAGCGCGCGGAACGCTTTCCAGAGCGTCTTATACCTTCTCCTTGAGTACTTCCCGATCGGCACCCGGGCTTTTCCGACCAATACATGATCGGTCTGCATAAGCTCGATCCGATCATCCTGTACACGCACCCGCTGTATTCTTCCCTGGATGGTCTTTCGGTGCTCAAGAGCGCGCGTCCGGGCTCTCCGGATATCGTCCAAAGCCGCTGAGAGAGCGAGCATCGCGGCAGGCTCATTCATGGCGCCGATAACCCGCTCGGCATTCTTAACGTGTTGATACGCCTCGTTTCTCATGGCGAGAAGTTCGTTTTCGATACCGGTTCTGCGGGGGGTTATTCTGCTGAAGTTTCCGATCCGCTTTCTGGCGATCTTTATTTCAGCCTGCATCGCTTCCGCTAGCTCTTCCTTCCGCGCCCGGTCAGCGGTGCCTTTGCGCTTCGCGAGGATCGTCATCGTCTTCGTGTGGAGATCAACGACCGTTTCGTGGATCTCCTTGTCGATCGGCTCTGATTTGAGAAGCTTTTCTCTCTGCTGCCCGCCCTCTCCGCTCGGCGAAGCGCGATGAGACGAAGTGATCGAGCTTGCCGGTTTTCTCTTTCCGGCAATTTTCCGCTGGGCCTCTCTTTTTGCGATCATAGCCAAAAGCAACGCGGCACGCGCCACATGCCGCTCTTCGGGATCCTCTACTCTGTTTATTACACAATGGTCACCCTGTTCGAACAAGTCGCTTGCTTTAAACGGGTGTTTCGAGCGTTTTACTTCTACCGGAACTTCGGCTGCCGGATCCCAATACGTCATTTCAAAAATCTTACCTTGCTGAGCGCCCCTGGCGATCGTAAACTTAGCCGTTACCGTTCCATTTTTACGGTCGGGCCTAAAATCAACAAACGCGACATTTTGTCCGAAAACATTCGGCGTACCAACGGTCACACCGCTCGCAAGTTCGTACATAGCCCCAATGCTCTCGTTGACCTCATCCAAGGACATGCCATCGACAAGCCCGCCCATCCCCAAAAATAGGTCCCTGAGAGCGAAATGGCTTATGCTTATTCCGGGGTCGAATGATCGTAATCTTGATTGGGCATTGAGGGTCGAAAGGTCGGGATTCGCGTAGGAGATATTCGAAAAGAAGAACGTTATCGCAACTGCTGTAGCGATAATACGTTGTGGAATTATTGCTTTTCTGCTTCCGACGAACATAGGTATCCTTATTAAATAAATTATATTATTGAAAACCAGTGAGTATAGCATATTGAGCACGTTTGTCAAATGACTTTTTATAACTATTTTAACTCTTAACATAGAGGGCAAAGTCAATGAATCGGCATAATAATATGTAGTGAGGTGATTAGCGGAGAATTTGGATTAGGAGTTAAACATTTCAGAGACGGTGTCGAAATCAATCGGAACACTGTCTCTGCTCTGAGCACGACAGTGTCCCTAAGACACTGTCCCGATGCGCTTGAAGACACTGTCCCGATCAGTTTGGACACCGTCTCTGAAACATGCGCTACGAACTATGGACTATGGGAAGATTTCAGGCAGGTCACTTTTTGCTATGCGCTATGCTCTCTGCTTTTTTTCTGTGGACTATCGACTGTGGACTGTGGTCTAGATCGGCTGCCGCTTGATCGCAGCCTTCACAAAATCCCGAAAAAGCGGATGCGCTTTATCGGGCTTCGACTTGAATTCCGCGTGGTACTGACTCGCGACGTACCAGGGGTGGTTCTTTACTTCGACGATCTCAACAAGATTGCCTTTCGCGTAGGTGCCGGCAAAAATGAACCCTTTCTTCTCCATTGCCGGACGGTACTTGTTGTTAAATTCATAACGGTGGCGGTGGCGCTCAAAAACCTCTTTTCTGCCGTACGACTTATAGCTGTTGGTGCCGCGTTTCAGATCACACCGATACAAGCCGAGACGCATCGTACCGCCCATATTTTTCACTTTCTTCTGTTCTTCCAGAAGCGAGATCACCGGATGCGGCGTCTTCCTGTCGAACTCAGTCGAGTTCGCATTCTTAAAACCGCAGACATTCCGCGCGAACTCGATAACGGCGATCTGCATCCCGAGACACATGCCAAGATAAGGAATGTTGTTCTCCCGCGCGTATTGAACAGCCTGGATCTTCCCTTCGATCCCCCGGCAGCCGAATCCCCCTGGAATAAGAATACCGCCAACATCGCTGAAGTAACGCGCCGCCCCATGGCGCTCGACGTCTTCCGAGTCGACCTTCTCGATGATCACTTTCGCGTCATTCGCTATCCCGCCGTGAATAAGCGCTTCATAAATGGATTTATAAGCGTCTTGCAGCTGAATATACTTTCCAACGACGGCGATCGAAACCTCTTTCTTTGGATACTTAAGGCGGTGGATGACCTTTTTGCGCCATTCGCTCAGGTCACCCTTCCTCTTTTTTAGTACGAGAAGGCGGACGATCAGCGTGTCCAGCTTCTGCTGCGAAAAGACCGTAGGCACTTCGTAAACGCTATCGACATCGATCGCCTGAATAACGGCGTCTTTAGGAACACTGCAGAAGAGCGCGATCTTGTCCTTCGCTTCCTCACTCAACGGCTGTTCCGAACGACAGATCAGAATATCGGGAGAGATGCCTATCTCTCGAAGTTTTCCGACAGAGTGCTGGGTCGGCTTCGTCTTCGTCTCGCTGGCGCTCTTAATGTACGGAACGAGCGTAACATGAATATGGATCGCGTTGCCGCGCCCTTCTTCAAGGGCGAATTGCCTGATCGCCTCAAGAAACGGCAATCCCTCGATATCGCCGACCGTACCACCTATCTCAATGATCACGACATCAAGCTTCTTGCCTTTTGAAACTCTCCGGATACCCTCTTTGATCTCATCGGTAATGTGCGGGATCACCTGAACGGTCTTTCCGAGATAGTCGCCTCGGCGCTCCTTCGATATGACAGAATGATATATCTTTCCTGTAGTAATATTATTATCCTTGCCCAGCACGGCGTTCGTAAAGCGCTCGTAGTGGCCGAGGTCAAGATCGGTCTCGGCGCCGTCGTCGGTCACATAGACCTCGCCGTGCTGGAACGGGTTCATCGTGCCGGGGTCGACGTTAATGTACGGGTCGCATTTTATGATCGACACCTTCAGCCCTTTTG
>JBDRSA010000045.1:0-14642 GCA_043825275.1 Candidatus Omnitrophota bacterium | reverse complement strand
TTCGCGCAGAGGCGGATTTTTTTCAAGATACTCGCCGTAGATCGTGATCTTCGCCAGATCGTTCGATTCGAGATAATGCAGGCAGTAGGTGAGCGCCATATCGCCGTGATTCTGATGGTGGCCGTAGGTCTCGCCGTCCGTCGCGATATGGACCAGCTGCGGGCCTTCGTCTTTTTCCGCAAAGGCGGATATAAGACGCTTCGCCAGCGCTTCACCGTCTTTCAGTAAACCTCCGAAAGCGATATCCCGGGATCTGGGCCCGTCATAAAAGAAGAGCGCTATACTTTTTCCGCTCGGGAGTCTGCAGAGATAGGGCGTCTTCGGATCGATCCTCGCGTTACTCACTTCCTTCCACCGCTTATCGCCGATCTTCCTGGAGCGCTTCGCCTGGTTCGGCGCGAGGATCGTAAAAGCGACGCCGCGCTCCGCGAGGATCTCGAGTGTCTCGAGATCCACCGCCGTTTCGGCAAGCCACATACCTTCGGGTCTTCTTCTGAAGCGCCGCTCAAAATCTTTTATTCCCCAGACGATTTGTGTCCTCTTGTCCCGCGCGTTGGCAAGCGGCATGATCATATGATTAAAAACCTGCGCAAGCGCTGATCCATGGCCGGAGAAGCGCCCCCTGCTCTCTTTATCCGCCTGAAGGATCGCCTGATAGACCTCAGGCTCATGACGCTCCAGCCAGGCCAACAGCGTCGGACCGAAATTAAAGCTTACCTTTGAATAGTTATTGACGATATCGATTATCTTCGTGTCGGCTCCCAGGATCCTCGAAGCGGTATTTGGCGCGTAGCATTCGGCCGTTATTCTGGAATTCCAATCATGGTATGGGTACGCGGAATCCTGCAGCTCGACTTCCTCAAGCCAGGGATTTTCCCGCGGCGGCTGATAGAAATGACCGTGAATACAAATAAACCGGTTCATGCTTTTCTCCCGATGTCGAATACGGAAAATGTATACGGTTGAAGTTTGAATTTCTTTTTTGGTTCGATTATTTCAGGGAGAGAGGACCCGGCGCCCATCCACTCAGCGTCGGATGAATCAAGCATCTTCCTTCCCCGGCGCCGTAAAAAATCGGTCGCCAGCGTCGTTTCGGCGTCCGTACTATTTATAAAACAGAGGATCGCACTCTCGCCAGAGGCGCGTTCGATAACGATAACGCCGCCGTTTCCCTCTTTAAAAACCCTGAAGTTTTTTCTATCCGGATCCCTTAAAGCCGGTATCTCCTTACGAAGCCGGATAAGCTTCCGGTAATATCTGAGCAGAACGCCGTGCTCTTTTTCCCCGCGCAGCTCCCAGTGAAGCTTTGAGCGCGTAAAGGTATCTTTATCCTGCGGGTCCGGCGGCTCTTCCTTCCATCCGAATGAAGAGAACTCTCTTTTTCTTCCCGACCGCACCGCCTCAATAAGGCCGCTGTCGGCGTGGCTCACAAAGTAGAGAAATGGCGCGGTCTCGGCGTACTCTTCCCCCATAAAGAGCAGGGGGATATACGGAGAAGTCAGCAGGATCCCGGAGGCGACTTTTAAAGCCTCAAAAGAGAGCAGGTGAGAGAGCCGTTCGCCGCGCATCCTGTTGCCGGTCTGGTCATGGTTCTGGATACTTACGATAAATTGATCCGGCGGATATTCCGAAGAAGAAGTGCCGTGCCGTCTTTTTCTGAATGCCGAATACTGCCCGGAATAGACGAAGCCGTCCCGTATCGCTCTGACAAGATCGTCAGCCGTTCCAAAATCACAATAATAGCCCGTCTCCTCTCCCGTCAGGATCGTATGCACCGCATGATGGAAATCATCACACCACTGAGCGTGGATACCGTATCCTCCGAGCGCTCTTTTTCTTATGATCCGTGTATCGTTCAGGTCGCTCTCCGCTATAAGATACAGCTTCCTTCCAACGCTGCCTGATAACTCTTCAACGCGCTCGGTGAGTTCTTCTAAAATATGCTTCGCGCTGAAATCATAGATCCCGTGGACCGCGTCGAGCCGTAAAGCGTCGACGTGATAATTGGTAAACCAAAACAGCGCGTTCTCGATAAAGAAGTTTCTGACGTGATCCGAATACGCGTCGTCAAAATTGACAGCGCTTCCCCACGGGGTCCTGTATTTTTCGGTGAAATAGGGCCCGAATTCGGCGAGATAGCTCCCTTCCGGGCCGAGATGGTTATATACTACATCGAGGATTACGGCCATGCCTTTCGCGTGGCAGACATTCACAAAATTCCTGAACCCGGCCGGCCCGCCGTATGAATGGTTGACCGAATACGGGTAGGTTCCGTCATATCCCCAGTTTCTCTCGCCGGGAAACTGCGCGATCGGCATGACCTCTAGAGCGTTCACGCCGAGAATTTTCAGATCATCGGTGCGCTCGCCAGCGGCGGCAAATGTCCCCTCGGGAGTGAAGGCGCCGATGTGCAGCTCATACATTATCAAATCCGATAAGGGGATCCCTTTCCAGCCGCTGTCGCGCCAGTCAAACGCGTTTAGATCTATAACACATGAAGGGCCGTGAACATCCTGAGGCTGATAGAGCGACGCGGGATCAGGCCTGTTCGCTGTATCGTTTAATCTGTAATAATAAAGCGCTCCCGGCTTGAGTTCCGGAACCTGCGCGCGCCAATATCCCGCCGCGTTTTTTTCCATACGGACATCGCGCTCATAAGGAGAAACGATCTTAAGGATAACGCTATCAAGAAAGGGGGCCCACACAGAAAAATTGCAGACTTCTTCCCTGGACCTGTAATCACAATGTATTCTCACTGAACAGGCTCCCGCCTGAAAAAGATTATTCCCAGAGGCGGGATCGTCAAGGAGAGGGAGTAGTACCTTCCATGATGCGGGATAGGAGCGGTCTCCGCGCCGCCCATATTCCCCCACCCGCTTCCGCCGTATTCTTTCGCGTCGGAGTTTAACACCTCTTTCCAGAAACCCGTTTTTGGAACGCCGATCTTGTAATTCGTCCAGGGGGTAGGAGTGAGATTACAGATGATCAGTACCTCGCTGCCGCTTTTTTTGTCTTTTCGTAAAAAACTCACGATGCTCTTCGCTTGATCCGATCCGTCGACCCATTCAAATCCATCCGCGCTGAAATCATCGACGAAAAGAGCCGGTTCATGTCTATAGAATCTGTTTAACTCCTTTACCCATCGCTGGATATTCAAATGCGGCTGAAACGCGAGGAGATCCCAGCTGAGGCTCTTTTCGTGGTCCCACTCATCCCGCTGGGCGAACTCACCCCCCATAAAGAGAAGTTTTTTCCCCGGATGAGCGAACATATAGCCGTAGAGGATCTTCAAATTCGCGAATTTTTGCCAATCATCTCCCGGCATTTTGCCGATTAGCGATCCCTTTCCATAAACAACTTCGTCATGAGAAAGAGAGAGCATGAAGTTCTCGGTAAAAGCGTATAATAAACTGAACGTCAGCTGATTATGATGATATTTTCTGTAGATAGGGTCTTTTGAAAAATACGACAGCGTGTCATGCATCCACCCCATATTCCATTTCATGCCGAAGCCAAGGCCGCCCAGAAACGTAGGCCGCGAGACCATCGGCCACGCCGTAGACTCCTCCGCTATCGTTTGAACATCCGGAAAATTACGGTAAATCTCCGAATTCAACAGCTTTAAGAAATCGACCGCCTCTATATTCTCGCGCCCTCCATACCGATTCGGCAGCCATTCCCCATCCTTCCGGGAGTAGTCCAGGTACAGCATAGAAGCGACGCCGTCAACCCTGATCCCGTCGATATGGTATTTATCGAACCAAAAAAGCGCGCTGCTTATGAGAAACTCTCTCGTTTCGTTGCGGCCGTAGTTGAATATATAGGTTTTCCAATCAGGATGAAAGCCCTTTCTGGGATCCGCGTGTTCATAAAGATTGGTTCCGTCAAAATACGCCAACGCGTGGCCATCCGAGGGAAAGTGAGAAGGCACCCAATCAAAAATAACGCCGATTCTATTCTGATGAAGCGCGTCGATCAGATACATAAGATCCTGCGGCGTTCCGTACCTGCTCGTGGGCGCGAAATAACCGATCGTCTGGTAGCCCCATGACCCATAAAAAGGGTGCGCCATAAGCGGTAAAAATTCAACATGAGTAAACCCCATCTCCACCAGATATGGGACGATCGCGTAGGCCATCTCCCGATACGTCAGGAACCTGTTATCATCCTCTGCCGCCTTTTTCCAGGATCCAAAATGCAGCTCGTAAACAGAATATGGCTTATCAAGAGCGTTGTGTTCATAACGGCTCTTCATCCATCCGGCGTCATTCCATTGATAATCGAGATCCCATACTATTGAGGCGGTTTCCGGCGGTATTCCGGAATAATACGCGTAAGGGTCTCTTTTGTCGATCTGATAATTATTGAACTTGGAAACGATATGGTATTTGTAAAAATCTCCTTTTTTTACTCCGGGAATAAACCCTTCCCAGATACCCGAATCGTCACCGCGCGCGTTGAGCGTATGAGCGTTTGTGTCCCACCTGTTAAAATCGCCGGTCACCGAAACCGCCCGCGCGTTCGGCGCCCACACCGCGAAATAAACACCGTCTGAACCTTCGCTCTTGACGATACGCGAACCGAGTTTCTCGTAAAGCCTGAAATGGCTTCCTTCCTTAAAAAGATAGATATCGTGATCGGTCAATCCGCTCATCATATCACAGCCCTTTTTCTCTATCATATCGTCTGCCCGGCAGCGGGGTTTACAATATCCAGTATTCCTTTCAGCGGTATCGCGATCCAGTCGGGCCGGTTATTGAACTCATATACAAGTTCATAGACCGCTTTATCGAGAAGAAAAATATTCATAAGTATCTCAAACTCGCCTCGTTCTTTCGGGACGAAAGGAGCCCCCCGCACGGTTTCGATATACGCGTCCAGGAACTCCCTGCTCACATATCGATACCAGAGATCGGCCCACGGCTCAATGCCCGCGATATCCTCTTTGCGGATCAAAGGTTTCAATAGAAGGGCGCCGTACGCCGCGTAATGAAATGAGCGCATCATCCCCGCGATATCCCGCAGCGCCGATCGTTTCAGGCGCCTCTCCGACAGGGGCTTTGCCGGCTCTCCCTCAAAATCAATAATGGTAAAATCTTTTCCCGTACAAATGACCTGCCCGAGATGATAATCCCCGTGAATGCGGATCTTCATCGCGGAGAATTTTTTCTGCGTGATCTTTTGAAATATCTCCAATATCTTTTTTTCAAGGAGAATGACCGCCTTCGCGTTTTGCCGCGTCTTTTCGGGCAATTTTTTTATATTCTTTGAAAGCATCCGAAGCGCCGCGCGCGATTGACTCCACATCGACTGATATACCGACCGCTGGTAGAGAATGGAGAATGGCTCAGGGATAAAATTCGGGTCTTCCTTTTCGGAAGCAAGCTCTATATGCATCTCTCCGGTTCTCTTCCCGAGGAGCTTGACTAAATTAATGAAAAGACCTCCGAGGCCGGCCTCGACAAAGGGATGGATTTTATTATCAGAGGGGTCGAAAAACGGTCCCGGGGACTTCCTGATATCGTCGATCTCCTTCCGGTGTGTGATGATATACTCATAAAATCCATTGACCTGATCGATCGTATATGACCACGCCTCTCCCTGATTCTGTATAAATCTTTGAGCCAGAAAAAGAGTACAGGGATCCGACGCGTCCCGTTTATATTCTATCGCTCCGCCAAAGACAGGAGCATGCGCGAAACGCCTTCGTTCGGTAAGATACCGGATGATCTCCGCGTCAACATTGATCCCCTCTTCGAGCCTTCGGAACATCTTAAGGAATAACAGATCTTCATAGAGGATCGAAGTATTACTCTGCTCGGCCTTTAACATCTGAGAGGAAAGTTCGAGCTTCTTTTCCCCGAGAATACTTTTTAACATCTTCCCGGGATAACATACCAATGACCCCTTTGCCGTTTTTATCTTCTTTCTCCGCGAGATCATCGAGAGAAGATCTTTATGGAACTGCTCGTTGTAGGCTCCGTCATAAAGGATCCCGTCGGTCTCCTCCAGGGTAACGCGCGCGATAACGCTATTCGGATAATTGTTGAAAATCTTCTGCGCCGCCGATCGTTCCGCGAATGAAAGCGGAAGAAGATATACGCTCGAAACCCCTGACGTATACTTGACATCCAAAAGGGCCACATACGTCGGGGTAGTATTCATCGTGATCGGAACGCGATCGTCGAATTTTACACTCCTTATCGTACTTGATTTCCCGCCGAACCATCTGCTCCGCAGAAGGTACCGCGGAAGAATTTTCTCTTCTAATACCCGTATCTCTTTTGAGTCGAATAAATGTTCCCACGATGCCCGAAAGGCAACTTCCGGTATGTGTTCAAGCGATTCGACGGCCGTTCCCTTATCCTGTTGTTTCAGCAAAAACCAGAAGTGGCTGTGGGGGCCGAGGGTAATAACATACGGCTCGTCTTTTATCGGCGGAAAAGCGTTGCTGCTGAATACTTCTTCCGGTATGAAGCTCTTGTATTCCGAAAGATCGAGCTCGACCACCTGTGAATAGCGCGATAGATTAATGACGACGAGGATTATTTCGTCCTGATACCGGCGTAAAAAGGCGAGTATCTTCGGATTCTCGGGAAAAAGGAACTTCACGCTCCCCTGGCTGAACGCCCTGAACCGCTTTCTCATCGCGATAACCCGCCTCATCCACCAGAGAAGACTCGAAAGGTTCTGCTCCTGGGTCTCGACATTCACCGTCTCATAATGATACTGTGGATCGATGATGACCGGTAAAAATAAATGCTGAGGATTCGCTTTTGAAAATCCGGCATTACGGTCGGGGTTCCACTGCATCGGCGTTCGTACGCCGTCGCGGTCCCCGAGATAATAGTTGTCACCCATGCCGATCTCATCGCCATAATAAATGATCGGCGTTCCGGGGAGCGAAAAAAGAAGGATGTTCATCAATTCAACCTTCCTTCTGTTGTCCCCCAGAAGCGGTATCAGGCGCCGGCGGATGCCCACATTGATCTTTGAACGGCCGTCCCGCGCGTACATCTTGAACATATAATCCCGTTCCTCGTCGGTCACCATCTCAAGCGTCAACTCATCATGATTTCTTAAGAATATCGCCCATTGACATGTCTCGGGGATAGCCGGCGTCTGCTCTAAAATATCAACGATCGGGAAACGGTCCTCCATCTGAAGACCCATATACATCCGGGGCATAAGAGGAAAGTGGAACGCCATATGGGCCTCGTCTCCTTTGCCGAAATACGCCGCCGCGTCCTCGGGCCATTGGTTCGCCTCGGCGAGAAGCATTGTATTCTTAAAATTATCGTCAATATGCTTTCTGAGCTTCTTCAGGAACTCATATGTTTCGGGCAGATTCTCACAGTTCGTTCCTTCACGCTCAAAGAGGTAGGGAACAGCGTCGAGCCTGAGGCCATCCACTCCCATGCCGAACCAGTAATCAACGATACGGAAGAGTTCTTTTTGAACGGCGGGATTATCGAAATTTAGATCGGGCTGATGGGAATAAAAGCGATGCCAGTAGTACGCTTTCGCGGTCTTGTCCCATTCCCAATTCGAGTTCTCAAAATCCTTGAAAATGATCCGGGCGTCGGGATACGTATCCGAGGAATCGCTCCAAACGTAGAAATTTCTCCATGTTGAATTTTTCTTCGCCAGGCGCGCTCTCTTGAACCAGGGGTGTTCATCGGAGGTGTGGTTAATAACAAGCTCGGTGATGACACGAAGGTCCTTCGCGTGGGCCTGACTCAATAACTCCTTAAAATCACGAAGCGTCCCATACGCGGGATTAATAGAATAGTAATCGGCGATATCATAACCGTCGTCTTTCAGGGGAGAGGGATAAAACGGAAGGAGCCAGATCGCGGTTACGCCCAAACTTTGCAGATAATCGAGTTTTTGTGTAAGCCCCTTAAAATCCCCTATACCGTCGCCGCTACTGTCAAAAAAAGACTTTATGTGCAGTTGATATATAACCGCATTCTTGTACCACAAAGGATCGTCATTAAGCGGTACTGTCTTTTTTTTATTTTTCATTACGGTTTCCTGTCGTTCTATCACAAGAAATAATCAAAATCCTGTTCCCGGTGAAGACTTGCGTGAATTTTTAAAATATGGGCGGGGCATACCTGGGGATCGAGCTCGATAAAGTTGCGATCCCCATGCCAGATATACTTGTCGCCGCTTATGAGATCATGGGCAAGATACGACTGCGCGGGATCGATGCCCAATTCTTTGATCGGAACGCGCGCCCACCCGGACTGCGTGTGACGCGGATCGAGATTAACCGCCACAAAGATAATGTCGGAACAGTCAGCGGCAGCTCTCAGGTAGCAAATGAGCGAATCATTTTCGATATCACAGAACCGGATGTTCGCGCTTGTTTGAAGCGCCGGGCTTCCTGAGCGTATCTTGTTAATTCTCGCGATAAAATCCTTGAGATTGCCGGGCTGATCCCAATCCCATTTTTTTATCTCATATTTTTCAGAATTTAAATACTCTTCTTTGCCTTGTATGGCCTCGCCGACGCATAACTCGAACGCCGGCCCGTATATACCGTAGCTCGACGATAATGTAGCGGCAAGCACAAGGCGCATCATGAAAGCCGGCCTGCCGCCATACTGAAGGTGCTCCGGCAAAATGTCCGGAGTGTTTGTCCAAAAATTCGGCCTGAAATATTCACGCGCTTCTGTCTTCGTCAATTCGGTAATATATTCGATAAATTCCCGTTTGGTGTTCCTCCAGGTAAAATACGTATATGATTGACTGAATCCCGCCTTCGCGAGCCGCAGCATCACCTTCGGCCTCGCGAAAGCCTCCGCGAGAAACAGCACATCGGGGAACATACCCCTTATTTCTTTCAAAAGCCAATCCCAAAACAAAAAAGGCTTTGTGTGAGGATTATCCACCCTGAAGATCGACACTCCCTGCTCTACCCAAAAAACCACGATACTCTTAAGTTCTTCCCAAAGGCTCTCCCAGTCATCCGTCTCAAAATTTATCGGAAGAACATCCTCATATTTCTTCGGAGGATTCTCAGCATACTGAACGGTCCCGTCAGGCCGCCACGTAAACCACTGCGGATGTTCTTTTACGTAGGGATGGTCGGGGGAGCATTGAAAGGCTATGTCGAGGGCGACTTCCAGACCATTCTCTCTCGCTCTTTCCACAAATTTTTTGAAATCCTCTATCGTCCCCAGTTGGGAGTGAACCGCTTTGTGCCCCCCCTCGTCGCTTCCTATGGCCCAGGGACTGCCCGGTTCATCGTCTCCGCAAATTGTTGAATTGTTTTTTCCTTTACGATTTTTCCTGCCGATAGGGTGGATCGGGGGAAGGTAGAGTACATTAAACCCCATTTTTGCTATTTCGGGTAGAAGACGTTCGCAATCTTTAAAAGTCCCGTGCTCACCCGGAGCTTTGCTCCATGAACGGGGAAAGAGCTCATACCACGCGCTGAAAAGCGCTCTTTTTCTTTCAACAACAAGTTGAAGGTATTTACCGTATGTGGACGCGGTCTTTCTATCCGGATATTTTTTTATTATGCCGGCTAATTCGTCATCGAAAACATAGGAGATCGATTTAGAAATATCTTTTTCTTCTTTTAATAATGATACGATCGTTCTTAGTTTCTTTGAATCCTCACCGAAAGCTCTCTTTATAACATTTTCAATATGTTGAATCCCGACAGAAATATCGATAACAACATCCTGACTCGCCTCGATCTTCTTTGTAAGATCTTTTTTCCATGTCTCGAAAGAATTTACCCATCCATGAATAGTGTAACTATACATAGATATTTCTGTTACAGAAAACGACGCTTCCCATGTGTCGTTAGCGACCTTTCTCATGGGAACTTCGGTCCAGTCTTTTTCTTTCGAGGATCGATAAAGAAGATCCGCGGCTATATCATCGTGCCCATCAGAATAGACATCCGCGCGCACTACGACAGACTCGCCGACTGACCGCTTGATCGGAAAGCGGCCACCGTCAATTTCAGGATATACATTATCGATCATTACCCGTTTTTTACTGTCTTTTTTCATGCGATCACTCCATTCGATTGCCTTATTATACCATATCCGTTGCATGCGTCAAGGCGGGCATTTCTATTGTCTCCTTTTCCGATCAAATAATCTCTCCGTAATGGGACGGGGGGAAATTTAACGTCTCAGGCGACGCTCTTAAAGGGTTAAATAATTACGTTCATTGGCTCGTTAACCAGGCCCAAAAACGTTGTGAGGCCAATGGCCGCAAGACCATTCGCGATCACGATATCCTGGCAGGCTGCGAATAAACGATCTTTGATCGCTTAACATTAAAAAAGCCCGCTTAAAAAGCGGGCTTTTTTAATGAGCGCTCCGCGTGGCGTTGGTGGAGATATTCCGGCCGGCGGCGGGGCTGCCTACACAAACACGTTCTCATGCCTGGAGTCGCGTAAGAACAGGACCGATGTATTTATTTTTTCGGCAATGCGCCTCTTTTCTTCCATGTCCAGATTTTCGGGCATCCCAAAAATATTGATATCGGCGGCGGGAGCGGCCGCGATCACGTCGTTAAAAGCTCCGACCTGGACCGATATTTCCGCGTCTTTAGGTATGCGCGTCATCTTTCTGAGCCGGGTCAGGTAGTCATGAGAGCGGTGCCGTTCGATCTCGCGGTCGGTCACCTGAAGAAGCCGCACCTTCGCCTCCCAGTTTTTCTCAAGCTGCAGCGCTATCAGTATGGCAAGATCGATATTCGGCGTGCCTTCGCGGATCCAGAGATTGATCGTTCTCTTCTGGCCAAGCCCGATCTTGGGATGAAGCACGAAGATAAGAAGGCCGAGATCGAGGAATTGCACCCTCTCTACCAGCTTCATGAGCTCCTTGTCCTTCTCCGGCGTAAGCCCGAGCTTGATAAATAGGACATTCGGCGGCAGGATCGAACTTTTGAGCGTCTGACTGACGATAACCGCCGATTCGATGAAATCGGCCCCCTGGATCACGTGCGATGTAACCAGGATCCCGTTCTCCTGCAATAACTTGTTCAGCGAGGAAAAATCGTCTTCCGCTTTCGGCATATCGGCGGCGGTCTGAACATCTTTCTTTTCGGTTTCCGGAGGGGGTGAAACCTCCTTCGAAACGGTGAAAAAGCTGATCCTTCCGCTCGGATAGACGATCGCTTTTAAAAGATCAAGGATCCCGGTCCAATTTTTCGGCTCTCCTACCGGTATGAGCAGATTCGGCTTCCATATTTTCGGATGATACGGAAGATTTGACGCTATTTTGAGCGACTGCTCAGCCGCGTAGATAAAGAACCCTTTGCGGACATCCGGCCAGTCTCTTTGTAACTGCCCCCGGATGAGCATAACATAGATAGCGGCGATAACGATCACCGCGACCGCGCTAAAAACGGGATTTATAAGGAACATCGCTATGAGGCACCCCGCGCCGCCAACGAGAGGAAAGATCCATGAGATCTTGAATTGGGGCCGAAAGCTCGGTATGCCGATAAGCTTTTCGATAAATACGGACAGGTTGAGCATGCCATACGTTATAAGAAAGAACATGGTCAAAAGGACGGCTATTTTATCAAGTGTTCCTACCAGGATAGTCGCCAGCGCTAAGAGCGCGGTAAAGAGTATCGCCGTCGACGGCTCGTTCTTTGTGTTCACGTGTGAAAAATACGACGAGTACGGTATCGCCCTGTACTTGCCCAGGGCCAAAAGGGTCCGGGGGGAGGCGACAAACATACTGAGCGCCGATGAAAGTGTGGCGCCCATTATGCCGGCGACGATAAGGGAGCGCCATCTTCCCAGCTCTAATATTATGGATGTATTGCCGGCGAGAGCTTCCGAGGTCGCGACGGCGGAGAATCTAAAAGCGAGCAGCAGATAGATAACGAACGTTATCCCGACCGCGGAAAGAATGCCCGCGGGAATATCGCGTTCGGGCTTTTTGATCTCCCCCGACATACTCAAGCCCGCCAGTATACCCGTTACCGCGGGGAAAAATATCGCGAAGGCGGCCCAGAACCCTACGGTCCCCATGCCGTTCCGGAACAGGTGTACGCCGGTTGACTGCCCTTTGCCCAGAAAAAATGACACCAGCGACAGGAGCACAACGACGATGATCGCGTATTGAAGCCTGAACGCCAGACGGGCGCTCGTGTATGATATGACAAGGAGGGCAAGCCAGGTAGCGAGCGATACAAAGATGAACGGATGTGTCGGGAAGATCGAAACCCAGCATTCACTGAAACCGGTAATATAAAAAGCTACTGAGACCGCCTGGGAGATATAGAGCGGAATACCGATCGCGCCGCCGATCTCAAGCCCCAATGATCTGGAAATGATCGCATAGGCGCCGCCCGCGCCTATTCTCATATTGGTAGCTATGCTCGATACGGAAAGACACGTAAAAATGGTGATCATATTACTAATGAGTATAATGATCAGAGCGCTCCCAAGACCGACGCTCCCGACCACCCATCCTAAGCGAAGATACATTATGATGCCCAATATGCTCAGGAAAGTAGGCGTGAAAACGCCTTCAAACGCTCCGAATTTCTTTTCACTCATACGTTAGAATGCACCGCCTTTCGCGGTTCGGAATACCCTGTTGATCGTACCCGGATATTTGATAGGGTATATAGAACCTGATATTTGCTTGTTTAATTATACCCCCCGAAATACAAAATCCCAAGTATATTTTTACAGGGCTAAATTAAAAAAGCCCACAAAAGTGGACTTTTTTAATTTTATCCTCCCCGGGGAATGTTCCGGATAATTCAGGTACGCGATATCTCCCCGGGATTATTGTTTATTCTTTTTAACGCCCTTCGTTCTTGCGCTTTGAAAAGCAATCCTTGCAATATACCGGACGGTCCTCTCTGGGCTTAAAAGGGACTTCGCATTCATTCTTACATTCCGCGCATGTCGCTTTGTGCATCTCCCGCGACCCTCCGCCGTATCCACCACCGCCGCCTTGATATCCCATGGTACCTCCTTTTTAATTTTGGTAAAGCTTATAGCCCTAAGCTCGAAGCCTGTTCCGGCTCAGCCGTGGCCTCAATGTTTTTTTTATCCAGTTTCTTTTGTCTCTTTTCTTCTTTTTTCTTTTTCTTTGCCGTTTCTTTCTGATGCTTTCTATATGAATAATTATCTCTTGCCAACATCCCCTCCTTTTATCTTGGCACTACTGCATGGTTACACCCTGTAGTTGAGGCCCTGCCTCCGCTCTCTATTGTATCCCAGAAGCGCTCCGGAGGCAATCTCCAAAATATAATATATTTTTAGGGGACATTAGATATGACCATACGCAGGGTGCTTCAGGGACGGTTGTCCCGGCTATCCGTTTTATTCAATCCATCCTACTTTACCGGTCTTGATGTCATACACAGCGGTTACTATTTTTAACTTTCCCGCGCCTGCCATCTCCTCGACTATATGACTCAGGGATACAATGTCTTTCTTTGCCTGGAGCACGTTATTCTTCACTACAGCGTCTATCAGGTCGGTGCCGAATAGATCAGGGTGTTCTTTTTTTGTCTTTGCCGCGATGGGCTCGATCTGCCTCTGAATATCGCGGATCTTTCCCTCTACAGCAGAATCATCCACCGCGGCCTTAACCGCTCCGCATCCTGTGTGCCCCATAATGACCAATAGTGGTGATTCAATTTGAATTATCGGGCAAAACTTCGCTCCTTCGCGCTTTCTGGATTCTTTTCTTCATTTTACCGCGAGAAAATAAGTCTGATTTTTCCACAGGTTAAGGCGCCATGGTAAATATCTTCCTGGCTATCTCAGGATACTTGGCAATAAATCTTAGCTCGTCCTCGACCAGAGGCTTTTGTGTCTGAACATTGGCATAGCGGACCAATTCCAAAATTTCAGTTGCTTCTTTTTCGTCATGAAATTTTATTTCTAACCTCTCATAGACATTTCTGAATCCTTTGATACCGCTATATTCGCCTGCGGTTATTTGTCTGCCGGTCTCGATTATCTCCGGTTCACCGCGGCCTAATTCCTCGAAGTCATAGAGCTCGTAATTACGCCTATCTTTTAATGCGCCGTCAGCGTGTATGCCCGACTCATGGGCAAAAGCATTGGCGCCTACTCCGGGTTGATTTATAGGTAATGGAATACCAAAAGCATAGGAAGCGTATTTGGCAATCCTCCATGACCTGGATAGGTCTACGCGTTCATCTAAGGTATATTTATCTTTAAACCCGCTTGAATATTTTATAGCCAGAATAACTGAGACCAAATCCGCGTTGCCTGCCCGCTCACCAATACCGTTAACAGTAGTATTTATGTAGGCGTCTACTCCCGCGTCGATAGCTGCCTTTGCACCGGCTACCTTAATCATCTCGGGATAACTTACCCAGTATGGCGAAGGTAAAATTACTTCATCGCCTTCATTACATAACGCAAGGATAGCATTAAAAATAGAGTGCTTTGCTCCACAGGAGACGAGGATTTCCTCAGGTAAATAATCAAGATTATTATCGGTTCTAAATTTCTTGCAAATTGCCTTTTTTAATTCTAATATGCCTGAAGCTGGGGTATATTTTGTAAAGCCCTCATCTAATGCCTTCTTGGCCGCATCCTTAATATGTTCCGGTGTATCAAAGTCCGGCTCACCAGCACCAAATCCAACTACATCAATCCC
>JBDRSA010000044.1:0-11621 GCA_043825275.1 Candidatus Omnitrophota bacterium | reverse complement strand
ACCAGGGGCCCGATTATCTGCATATAGCCGCTTCCGATAAGTTCGCACGCATTACCCCTGAGCAACTTCTTGAACTTCTTTATCCACGCGGGATCAAGCCGCGTGACCACCTCCAGCGAGCAACCCGAGATCTCGACCCCTATCGGAACATTGCGAGCCTCTGCTAATTCCAGGATCGGCCAATAGCATTTCCGAATAACATCCTTTCTTTTTTCTTCGGGGATCGAAGAATAAAAGATATTGCAATGAAATATGGTGTACAAGTTTAATTTGCTATTACTTTTTTGAGACATTGAATTTTATTTGTTTAACCGCGTGTTCAACTCGTTTCTTCGCGGAGCGATACGTAACACCTTCGCACATTATCGTTCCCGCCCGTTTTACATGATGGGTAATCTTGTCTTGATAATCACCCGGCTTCTTATACAATAAGAACGTGCGAACATATTTTTTTTTCTTAACTCTTCCGACCCCTGATATTTTAACGATCTTCCCAATGGGAGGGAAAAAATATCGCACACCGAGATACTTTTTCGGCTTCTTTTTCAGGTCTGAAACATATATCTTCTCCCCTAAGGATAGCCGTATCGCGGCAGAGACTATATCAACGCCATAGGCCATCGGTATATGATGTGTGGCGAGATAATTGCCGCTCAGCCGCGCGGCAAGCTCTAATATTTGGGGGCCCCGTTTACTCAGGACGATATCGGCCTTCACCGTCCCCCATGATATCCCCAAAGAAAGAGCGGCCCGTTCGATAACGCGCGAGGTTTTTGCAAGGACTGCGCCCGTACAACGGGAGGGGATGACCCCTCCGTTCTCAACAATATAAGGTTTTGTTTGTTTCAAGTTACTGTAATTGCGATCGGCAAAAGCGACCGGAAGATATTTTTTATCAACAAAGATCCCTTCCACGCTTAATTGAGGTCCTTTGACAAACTTCTCCAGTATGAGCACGCCGCTATCTGAATGCCGAACGGAATAATCCCAGGCCCAGGAAAGATCGATCTTCTTATCCAGCAGCAGAACGCCCCGCGCCCCACGGCCATCGCCCGGCTTCAGGATCGCGGGATAGCCTATGTTCCGAATATGGCGGCGCAGTTCCGCTTCGGTCCTGAGCGCAAAATAACGGGGTGTCGGAATACAGTGTTTCACAAACCGCTTCTTCATTAGAATCTTATTAGAAGCCAGCCGCGCAGAGGCGACTGATATCCCGGGAACATTAATTTTGGACGCAACGCTTGCAACTGTCAGGGGAACATCGTTCGCGATCGTCATCACACCGCTGATCCTTTTTTTCACGTTATATTTCAAAACAGCGTTGAGCGTCTCCCGAACATCACGCGTGCTCGCGATCAGGTGATCATCCGTAAACTTAAAAGCAGGAGCTCCGGGATTTATATCCGTCCCCACGACTCGCAAGCCCATTTTCTTAGCTAATTTGTAAGCAGGGACCTGCTCGATGCCGGCACCAATTATGAGGAGTCTTTTATTCATAGATCTTGTTTCCATGAGTAATCAACGCCATGGCTGGACAACCCCTTTAATGTAGCCATCTTTCCGCGTTCTCATGGTTTCCATGGCCAGGCTGAGCTCTGAAAACGAGAATGTATGCGTTACGAGCTGCTCCATCGAGCGAGTTCTGTCGATGCTTCCCTGCTTGTCAAGAAAGGGCTGTATGCTCTCGAACGCAATAAACAGCGCTATCTTTATAAACCCACCCTTTTCTGTCGCGAAATTCATTCAATATCCTGTTCGCAATATCCCGGATCTCTTCTCGAGACAATTCTTGCGGCTTATACGTTACTTCATAAAATCCTCCGGGGATGAATCCCGGCTTAATCTCTTTCTTCTTTACAAGCTTATCAAATACCGGAGTACCGGGTAATGGCTGAAAAATGTGAAGATCGATATTATCAAAACCATTTTCCAGGATAAATCTTTCCGTTGTTAGCAGATCACGCGATGTTTCCCCTGGATATCCTATCATAAAAAAAGCGTGGATTTTAATACCGGCATCGTGAAATAACGCGACGGCTTCCGGCCCCTTCTTTAGATTCACCGCTTTTCTCATATGCCTCAGCGTCCTTGGAGACCCTGATTCCGGAGCGATCACTACATCTCTCCATCCTGCAGCATACATTTTATTTGCCAATCGCTTCGTCATCCTTTCAAACCGTATCCCAATGGGTGTAGCTATCCTCAATTCATTCAAGCGAGCCTTAATGATCTTATCGCATACTTCTTCGGCATACTCTGTCTTAAAAGTAAAATTATCGTCGATAAAACTGATCAGCCTGACATTAAACAAAGTGTAGAGATCCGTAATAGTATTTGCGATATACTCTGCGGAATGAAACCGTATGATTCTTCCGTTTATCGCCCGCGATGAGCAAAATTCGCACAAGTAGGGGCATCCTCTGGTAGCAACGATCGGCGCCGAAAGTACTCCTTCGGATAATTCGGCTTTCCCGCCATAATTGTATCCGGCTTCATGATAGCGGCGCAATCGAAGCGTCTCGTAATCTACCTTACCGAGCGAATCAAGATCAGAGACATACAGCTGCTCGTTGATCACGCTCTTCCCTCGGGTATCCCTAAAGATCAGTCCCGGAATTCTATAGAGTTCTGAATATTTCTTCTCATGAATACAGTCAAGCAGCATAGGGAACCCGATCTCCGCCTCTCCGCGAAAAATAAAGTCGATGGTGGGGCTATCAAGCAGGCTCTGATATGCAACGGTAGGATGCGACCCTCCAACGACAGTTACCGCTTCATTGCAAATCGACTTGACCACGGCCAACGTCCTCTTGACCACTTCTGTATTGCTGCTCCACCACGATACCCCAACAACGTCCGGTTTTAACGAGGTTATAATAGTTCTAAAATCTGTCGAATCGGGATCCATTCTATCTATTGCGCAGTCCAATAATGTTACCTTATGAACCGCTCGATCTATATTAGAAATAATATACCCAAATGCAAGCGGAAACAGTTCTTGTACTTTTTTCAACTGCTGATTAAACGGCCAGATCAATATGACATTCATATTTTTTTCGACTCCACAGATACATCTCTCTGGTGCCCGGTTCTAATAATCCGGCATCTTCAGGAACGCGGTATCCAATCCTTATGATTATACTATGCCAGTTTACGCAAAGAGTGCGATGAAAAATTTTTGAGATAAAAACATAGTAGTGTTTCTTCTATCCTATAGAGAGCTATTTTTTTTGATAAATCGTTTAAATAACATTCTACACCAGGGTATTTTCTGTTTCCGCAATCGTGCCAGACTATGCATGCCCTGCGCTTATTCGGCAGCATCTTAAAAGCGTTTGTCGTATTGGAATGTAATGTCGACAGATCGTGCCCGCCGTCAACATAGACGAAATCTATTTTCTTATAAAATTCAGAAAAATCATACGTCGTAGAATCACCATACAAGCAGGTGATCCGCCGCTTATATCGCGTTTTAAGAAAAGCAAGTTTGGATACGAAACCCAGATGTTCCTGCATGAGTACCTTATCGAATTTATTTACGCCAGTCTTTTTCCTATAGATGTTCTTATTGAGATCGAAAGTGTATATACGGCTCTTTCCGGACATATTGGCCGCAAAATATAAGAGTCTGTATGCCGACATAGGTGCCAAACTCAAATATTTTTTTTGGATTAAACAGTTTTATTAACGAAACGAGCATCGTGGTCTCCAGCAGTAAAGGCATACTGGCGCCGTCAAATATCTTATGATCAGGCAGGGCAATTGAAGCGATTCTATTGTCGTATGAAACAAAAGGGATCAGCTCAAAAATTTGGTGAGGGCGAACCCGAAGCATGAGCACCTCCATTGTAATCAGTAATTTTGTAAAATCCTTTTTTTATCCGATCTATATCTATTCTCACTCGTGTCCAAATTATGATTGAAAAAGCCTAACCGAATCCTTATGATAGTGATGGTCAATAACGGTCACCCATACCGATTCTCGTCGGTAGACAAGGAGGGTTAGGCTATGAATCACCATCATACGCTATTATTGGACAAATGTTACAAATGTTTCCCAGATTTGAATTTCAAAAAGCTGTTTCAGAGACCGAGACGGAATATCATTCCAGAGGGTTTACCTCATGGAATCATTTTGTCGCGATGTTCTTTGGCCGGCTCTCAGGCCAGGACAGTCTCCGCGGCATACTAATTTGGACAGTGATGTTTTTGAGTTATATTTCATAACGGCTTCGAGCGTCTTCTTTGCGTCACGCGTGCTCGCGATCAAACAGTCGTCCGTGAATTTAAACGCCGGAGCGCCGGGGTTCATGTCCGTCTCCACGACGCGTAAACCCATTTTTTTGGCCAATTTGTAGGCGAGGACATGCTCAACGCCCGCGCCAATAATAAGGAAAACTCTTTTCATAGCCCCTTTCCGTTCCAGGCCATACGATAAAGCTTTTCGAGATCACAACGGGTAACTTTTCTGATATTTGAACGAATAGCGCCTATTTCAAGCGCATCGTTCGCCAGCTGAGGGATGTCGGGCTCTTTGTTAACATAATTTTTTAACCCTCTTTTTATTCTTAGAGCGTCCATCCAGGCCGAGACAATACCCTTCAGGTTGCCCTGCCTTTTGGATCCGTAGTCCGTGCATTGGCCCTGAAAAATCGACACTATCTCTCGGTATTTTGTGATGAGATACTTTGCGTTAAACGCGATCACCGGTATGATGCACTGCGCAACGGCTAAGCCATGATGAAGATCGTACCGGGACGACAGCGGATGGCTCATCGCGTGAGCGAGATTGACATCGACCATCCCTATACACAGTCCTGACAGCGAGGCCCCCCAGCTCATCTTTTCTCTCGCGCGGAGATCTTTCGGGTTAGAAACAGCCCTTTTCAAATTGCCGATGATGTGCCGTAAGCTCTCGCGCGCAAATGAATCGGAGATCATGGTTGACTTCCTTGAAGTGTATCCTTCAAAAGCCTGGGAAAAAGCGTCGAACCCTGACAGCGCCGTAAGATCGGCAGGCATCAACGCGGTTATTTCAGGATCGAGTAGCGCCGCTTTTGGATAGAGAAAAGGGCTACTCATCCCTTTTTTAAGCCCCGTTTCGTCGTCTGTCAGAACAGCGAACGGGGTTGCCTCCGATCCGCTGCCGGATGTAGTCGGAACCGCAATAAACGGACATACTGCCGAAGTGATAGGCTTCGCAGGTCTTCCCGGAAGATTCATATAGGTACGCGCCGTTCCCTTCCGCCTCACCAGCAGAGCGACCGCCTTTACCATATCGATCACGCTGCCTCCGCCGAGGCCGACAATTACGTCCGGGGCTATCTTCTTTGCTTTTTTCGCGAACCGATCCGCGTCTGACGCGAGAGGATTCATTGAGATGCCTTCTTGCAGCGCGATCGTGAGCCCATTCTTACTCCCGGTGCGTAAAAACTGCTTCAATGTCCCCGCCTTGCGCATGGAACTCTTTCCGGTCATCAAAAGTACCCGCTTGCCATACCGCCTGGCTATTTCAGGATATTGTTCCCGGCAACCGCACCCGACGGTTAGCTCAGTTGGAAAGTAAAAGCGCGTTCCGTTCATTAAAGTTACCCCTTAGCAATATACGATGTTATAATTCGACATATCTCGTTCTCATCCATACGGTATTTGCGAAACAGCTTATCCGGGTCACCGGCTTCCGCGAATGTATCGCCCAATCCGATCCTGTGTATTCGTTTCGGATCTTTCAGGCTCATCAGCTCCGCGACCAGTCCGCCGAGTCCACCGTACACACTATGATCTTCACACGTCACGATCAGTGAAATATCCTTCAACGCTTTCAGAAGCACATCTGAGCGCAATGGTTTTATTGTACTAACATTGATCACGCGCGGTTCCGCGATGCCGTCTTTCAGCAGGCACACCCGGGCATTGAGCGCTTTTTCTACCATCACCCCACATGACAGGATCGCGATCTCCTTCCCTTCAGCTACGATCGAAGGGACTCCTATCTTCCACTTATAATTCTTCGAATGAACCACGGGGACCTTTGATTTTCCCGATTTTATATAGAAAGGCCCTTTCCTCGCCGCCGTGTAAATGATCATCTGCCTCATTTCTGACGCGTCCGCGGGAATAAGAATTTTCATGTTGGGGATCGTTCTCATAATAGCGACATCCTCGACCGTTTGGTGCGTCACTCCGTCGCTGCCGACATCCAGTCCATGATGGCTGGCAACGAACGCGACATCGAGATTCGGGTATGCGACAGAATTTCTCAGCTGATCGAGCGCTCTCATGGCGATGAACATCGAATACGTATTGACGTAGGGTTTGAGGCCGCAAGACGCCATGCCTCCCGCCGCGCTCACCATATTCTGCTCGGATATCCCGAATGAAAATGAGCGCTCGGGGAATTTCTTCGCAAACGGAAATGTTTTTGTCGCTTCTTTCGAATCCGCGTCCAGAATGACGATCCTTCTATCTTTCTTCGCGAGCCCGATCAGCGTTTCGACATATACGTCTCTTAAATTATCCCGGATCTTCTTCGCGCTCATATCGATCCTCCGGAGAGTTCACACAGCGCTTTCCTGAAAAGCCGATCGCTTAAAAGAGCTGCGGTGTGCCATTCGGCCCTGCCTTCCATAAAAGATACGTCTTTCCCTTTTACGGTATTACAGATCATCACTTTCGGTTTTCTGCTATGTTCGAGATCCCTTAATCCGCCATAGAGCGAAAGGTAGTCGTGGCCGTCAACCACCCGGACTTCCCAGCCGAAGCTCGCCCATGTATCTTCGAGCTGTTCAAGCGGCATAACATGATCGATGCGATCGTCCCCCTGAAAACCGTTCCTGTCTATCAGAGCAACAACATTTTCCAATCCGAATTTTCGTGCGGAAAGCGCCGCTTCCCATATCTGGCCCTCCTGGATCTCTCCGTCACCCAAGAGCACAAAATATCTCGGCTCATACCTTTTCAAATATCTATCCGCAAGCGCCATGCCGACCGCGGCGCTGAGTCCTTGCCCGAGACTGCCGCTGGTGTAATCGATCCCTTGCAGCGCGTCATACTCAGGGTGGGTCTGCAGCCTGCTGTTGATCTTTCGATAGGTGGTCAACTCTCGTCTTCTGATCCATCCCAGGCGGGAAAAGATTGAATAATAAGCAGGCGACGCCTGTCCTTTCGAAAGAATAAATCGATCGCGCCTCTTCCACCGGGGAGTCTTCGGCTTGATCGTCATTTCATGATGATACAACCACACCATTATCTCGCAGGGAGAAAGCGCGCTTCCGGGATTTCCCGAATGCGCCGCGTATATCATTCTGAGAACATCGATCCTTACTTTTCGCGCGATCGCACATAATGAAGCGATCGTTCTCGAGGTAAGCCGCTTTGCTGACCTTTTCATACATTGTACCTCGCTCGTGATAGAACAGAATCGATGGCAACAACTTGATCGAGTAATGATCCTATGTCGCCCAACGGATACGTTCCGACGCTGTCGCTGCGCGCTTTGTCGGGATCAGGATGGACCTCGAGAAACAATCCGTCGATCCCGCAGGCGGCCGCCGATCTGCACAGAGGCAGAATAAAATCCCTGTTCGAACCGCGCGCCTTCTCTGCGATCATAGCGTTGCCGCAGACAGAATGCGATGCGTCGAATATGACCGGACATAAGAGTCTTTCAAGCGCGACGAGGCTCCTCATATCTGAAACCAATTGCTGGTACCCGAACATCGCCCCGCGTTCAGTGACCAATATATCTTTAAAACCTTCATCCTTTAAACGCCCGACGACATTCCCCATCTCCCAGGGAGCGGTGAACTGTCCCTTTTTGATGTTTACCGGCCTTCCCGTACGCGCCGCTTGCAGGATAAGATCGATCTGTTTCGAAAGAAGAGCGGGTATCTGAAGCAGATCACAGATCTCCGCGGCGGGCTTACATTGCTCCTTTTCGTGAACGTCGGAAAGAATAAGTACGTTCTCTTTCGCTTTCACTTTGGAAAGAATGTCGAGCCCTTTCTCCCATCCCGGCCCACGATAGGAGCCTTTGATCGTCTTATTCGCTTTATCGAAGCTCGCCTTAAAAATATAATTGACCCCACGCTTCGAACATGCCTCTTTCACCGCGCCGGCTATCTCCAGACAGACAGCAAGATCTTCGACAACACACGGACCCGCTATCAGAAAGAGAGGGCTGTCGCCTCCAACGGTAAAATCACTGAGCTTGATCCGATGGATAGCGTTTCTATGCGTCCGGCAATCGTTCTCTTTCATTATGTACACTCCTCTATCAATAGTTACAATGCTAAATAAGTATAAACCGCTCTCCTTTGCTCATTCAAAAGTTTCAATTGCAGAGCGTTGCCGTCTCACAGATCCCATGAAAGTACTACACTATCTATTCCGTAATGGAGTCAATTATAGACACCAGCTCTTTTTTAGAAAAGAGAACAGGGTGTTGAGCCAGCGGACGCTTTTTAAGCTCCCGCACGTTCTTTAGCAATTTATTCTTGTTCAGATCCGACAGATCGATATAATCACTCACTTTTCTTACCATTCGTACCGTTCTGAATAATTTCGCGATTAGCATGATCGCTTTTTTAGACTTACGATCCCTTTTCGCTTTTACATTTTTCCGCGGTGATAGTATATCGCAGAGCTCCGCGAGTTTATCCAGAGCTCTTCCCCTTGAATGCCGCAATACCGGAAGCGCGCATATCGCGATCGAGTGCGCGTGAGGGATGTGCGTTGCCGCCCCTAAAGGCTCTCCCAGGGCGTGAACCGCGGTCGTTCCGCGATGAGAAATGGCTATCCCGGCAAGTGTGCTTCCCCAGCACATCTCGGCCCGTAACGAAAGATTGCCGGGGTCCCGGTAAACTTTCGGCAGAGCTCTGAAGATAATACTCATCGCCTCTCGGGAAGCCCAATCAGCAACAGGCGAATACTTTGAAATATTCAGGAACGATTCCAGCGCGTGAACAAACGCGTCGATACCGGTTGCCGCGGTAAGTTGGCGCGGCTGAGTTTTCGTAAGATCCGGATCGAGAATCGCCGCCCTGGGAAATATTACCTGCTCCTGAATTGTTCCTTTCTGCGCCGTTTCTGAGTTGATCAAAACCGAATATTGCGTTACTTCTGATCCGGTACCGGAAGTTGTCGGAATCGCGATTATCGGCAGGACCGGTCTTGTGAGCTGCGCCGGCGGTCTATTTGATAGATTTACATATGACCAGATCGGCTTCGGGTGGGTAAGCGCGACAGCAAGCGCCTTGGCAACATCTATCGCAGTCCCGCCGCCAAGTCCGATGATAACCTCAATCCTGGATCCTCGAAACTCTTTTTTTAACGCATCAATGACACGGCATGTAGGTTCGGCATTGTCCAAAAGAACGGTTTCCACGAACGCGCCCGGCATAACGATCTTTTCAACGTGCCGGACCACCTTTCGCAAATCCCGCATAGACACGATCAGTATTCTTTTTCCAAACCGTTTTACAATATCGCCGATCCGCTTAACTTCACCGGACCCGGAATATATCTGAGTCGGGATCGAGAGTCGAAATTGTCCGTGTATTTTCTTGGAATTAGCGTTCTTTGACATCAGAAATAAAGCCCTCCGTTTACATTGATCGTTTGTGCGGTAATATACGAAGCCCCCTCGGAGGCGAGAAAGACCGCGACATCGGAAACTTCTCTTGCTTCCCCCTGCCGCCGCAGGAGTATCTTTTCGCCGATCTTCAGTTTCTTGGCGGCTTTCGCCATGGTCGACTCGATCAATCCCGGCGCGATAGCGTTAACCCGGATGTTTCTTTTCGCGCAAAAGATTGCCATATTCTGGGTTAAGCCTATAAGGCCGGCTTTTGACACGGCATAATGAGTTGTTCGGGGACCCCCATACTGTCCACTTACCGATGAAATATTAACAATAGATCCGCCGTTTCTAATTACCGGAAGCATCTCCTGGGAAACCTTAAAAGCCCCCGAAAGATTTACCGCTATAACCTCTTCCCAGTCGCGGTCACTGATCTTATTGAAATCGTTCGGTCTGTTGATCCCCGCGTTGTTCACTAAAATATCTATCGAACCGAAGTTCTTCTTGATCAACTTTTTAAGCTCCCGTATCGACTGACGAGATGTCACATCAAGACGGTTGACGCTCAGGTGATCTTGTAAAGAACGCTTCTTCATCTCTTCCGCCAGCTTTCTGTTCTTTTTATAGGTAACGATCACCCTCGCTCCTGCTTCACACATCGCAAGCGCAATCGCTCGTCCGATTCCCCGGCTTGACCCGGTAACAAGAGCGACCTTCCCATTCAATAGGTTCTGTTTCATTATTATTTCCTTTCAATAACATCTTGAGCCGCAGCTGCGATATCTTCGGCAGTCATATGAAAATAACTATACAAATCATCGGGTTCTCCGGAACAACCAAAACTGTCCTGCATCCCCACGAACGATATTGGAACAGGATACTTCTTCGCAAGCACTTCCGCGACCGCGCTCCCCATGCCGCCCATTACATTATGGTCCTCAGCCGTTACTATCGCGCCCGTTTCACGCGCTGCCGTTGTCAAAATTTCATCGTCGATAGGCTTGATCGTGGAAAGATTAATAACACGGGCCGAATAACCTTTTACCTTCAAAAGATCATGCGCGATAAGCGCTCGAAAAAGCATGACACCGGCAGCGACGATCGTTACATCATTGCCGTTGCGCACCAGAGTTCCTTTTCCGATGCGGAATGCATGTGAATGATCGAACAAAACCGGCGTAGGACTCCTTCCGATCCGCATATAAACAGGTCCATTCCAATCAAGGACCTGGGGGAAAGCGAGCATAAATTCATTCGCGTCCGCGGGAACAACCACCGCGATGTTCGGGATCGACCGCGCGATTGCCAGGTCTTCGAGCATCTGGGCGGTCGCGCCATCCGGTCCAACATCAATGCCCAGATGACTGCAGCAAAGCTTTACGTTTCGCTTTGGATACGCAATCGCTGTCCGGAACTGCTCATGCGCCCGCATTAGCCCAAAAGCCGCAAACGTCGATACGACAGGAATGATACCTGTTGTTGAGAACCCCGCCGCGGCAGCCATCATGTTCTGTTCGGCGACCCCGAACTGGAAGACCTTTTGAGGGAACGCTTCGATAAACTCCTTAGCACCCGTACCGCCACCGACATCAGCGTCAAAAAGAACAAAGTCATTCCGGACACCGGCCAAATGGCAGAGCACCCGCCCGAACGCCTGGCGTACCGATACTTTCTCGCCGATAGGCCACCATTCCAACGTTTTCATGACGTTACGCTCCTAAGTCTTTCAAGGCGATCGCCAACTGTTCGTCGGTGATCCCTACGCTCCCGTGCCAATACACACTGTTTTCCATAAAAGAAACGCCTTTTCCCTTGACGGTCCTGGCGAAGATAAATGTCGGCTTCGCTTGAATGTTTTTTGCGTTTTCGAGAGCGTTCCGGATCTGCGCTATATTGTGACCGTCTATCTCAATCGCGTTCCATTTGAACGCGCGCACTTTTTCGAGAACCGGAAAATGGTCCATCTGTTCCTGGACCGCGCCGTCGCCCTGAAGGCCGTTCGCGTCCAGGATCGCAACGATGGTGTCGATCTTATAATGGCCGC
>JBDRSA010000043.1:0-12914 GCA_043825275.1 Candidatus Omnitrophota bacterium | reverse complement strand
TCAAGATTTTTTTCCCTGTCTTCGAGCTCACGCTGTTTTTTACGAAGAGCAAGCTCATTATTCTCGGCTTTCTTAAGTTTGATATTACTTTCCTCGGCTTGAGCCTTAAGATCCGCTATATCAGCACTAACGGCCTCTTCGGCCTGTTTTTTTAGCTTTATTTCCAACTCCTTGCGCTGCTTTTGCAGACGGCTATCAACAGCTTTTTCAAGCTCCTTAAGCTCGTTGTCATGCTTTCTTTTATTTTCGGCCAATTCTTTTTCGAAGTTCTGACGAGCACGTTCTTCAATATCGTGAGATAGAGCCTCTGAGAGCGGTATTGCCGTTCCACACTTGGGACATTTTATCGAATCTTGAGACATGGTTAGATCTCCAATTCTTGTCTATGAACCCGCAGAGATGTTATATAACAATGTAGTTAGCCGGGACAGGCTTCGCGGTACCACCCTATCAGTTAGCCAGTTGGCCAGTTATCCAGTTAGTCAATTAAAATCCAGCAAACCGGCGAACCGGCAAACTGGAAAATTAAATTCCTTGGGGGATGGCCCCTGTTATATCAGGCATGTTTTACCTCCCCACCACTTCATCCAAGCTAACTCCAAACGCATCAGCAATTTTTATTATTGTTTGAATTGTAGGCTGTTTGGCAGTACCTTGCTCGATTTTTGTTATAGCATTATAAGATAAGCCGGCTTTCTCAGCTAATTTCTGCTGGGACCAGCCGGCTTTCTTTCGTAACCTCTTCAATCTACCTGAAAGCATATTTACCTTGATGATATACTACATATGTAGTAGTATGTATATAATATCTCAAATGGGTGTGCTATGTCTTATTGTAACTCTGGCGTGACATTTAATCAAGGTTAAATCTATGGACCGCTATTTCCGGGCTTACTACAGGATATTCTTGGCAGGGATTGTGATATATTTGGTTGCTTTGGGGATTTATTTTATTGAGGTGATGTATTCCTGGACCACCCCATAACATAAATGAGGAACAACGGTTTGGGATCGCGTTCAGAACCGTCCATGAGATACTCATTAATTCATTTCAATACCTATGGAAAGATATTGAGCATATTTATAAGATATTTTTTGTTTAGAGTACAAACACGACGTTCTATGTAAATAACGATTCCTCAAAGACTTACAAAACAATTCCGCATTTGTTTCATATCTTCAATGATCATGTCATGATACATAGAGCGTATTTTAGATTCCCCTATTGTATCCCTGTGCTCATTCCGAATTTCCCTTCTTTTTAGAATCTATGATCTTCTCTACAGCGCTCGGTGATTCTAAAAAAGCCTTTAGCTGCTCAGGAGAAAGATCGCTAATTCTAGCGGGTTTAACTTTGCCACTCTTTCCGTGTTTTTCATGCCCCCGCATCTCCAGTGTCTTGATAAAGTCATAAAACTTAGGAGCGACCAGTCCTCTCTCGTAATCTCCTTTTCTCCCCGAAACATATATATCCAGATACACTCTCGGGTGAGTGATCATAACCACTCCCCTCCTGACATACAGCTCGAGCCCTTTTTTGAACGAGCAGACATATTCCAGTTTAACCAGATCGGGATAGTCGAAATATGTGCAGCCACCTAGTTTGAAATCTATTACATCCCCATTTCGGCACGATATTTCTTCCAGACATTTTTATCAAAGATAGGATATTTGTCGGGGCGCCAAATATGCACAAAATATGCGGGCAGTACGATCGATGATCTTGTTATTCTTTCAGCGTACCCCTTGAACTCCTCATACTCTATTGTATTGTTTTTAAACTTGATCCCCTGCTCTAAAATTTCGCTTTTTGTGGCATTCGAAATTGCGTCCAAGTTGCTTTTTGTAGTACCTGCGAGAAAATATCTGCTGTTCAGTCCCGATACGCTGATCTCTTTTCCTTTCGGGGTCCTTCTTTTCTTAATTTTCCCGAGCTTCCAGTAAAGCAGATTGATTACTGACTCTACAAGAGAATTATCCACACTGTGAGCATTATTAAGGACATCGAGACAGTGCGCGTACAATTCTTCCGAATATTTATCGCTGTCATACTCCTTTGAAGCCCTTAACAGTATCTCTCGATCGATCATCATGCCCACCTAATTACGCTGACAGAAATTCTATTACAATAGTTTGGCGAGAGGAATATTAACGATTTTCTTTCTCCCCGTCTTTAGCGATCTGCCGGCAATGGTGATCTTTAAAGCGCCGAGCCTGGATGCTTCCTTCAATGTATCACTAAGCGTTATTTCTCCGGCTACGAGTCCGTATTTATCCTTTAACAGCCGGGCTAATTGAGCGGATCTCATTTTCTTACCTCCGATCCTTAAGCTACCTTACAGAGCGTTGTTTCCTTTACCTTCTCTCCGGTCATTTTCGTCCACAGTTCAGCGTACATGGCGAGCTGATTATTGTAGGCTTTCTTGCGCTCCGGGAATTTGTCGAAATCGTCCGTCTTATAATCAACGATCACCCATGCATCATTTTCTTTGAATATCATATCGATGACGCCGCGTATGACGGTATCTTCTTTCATCACGGAAAACGGCAACTCAAAATACTTTTCCTCGCCTTTTAGCATGCGCTGCCACAGATCGCTCTTCATGATGCCATCCACCAGGCGCGTCAATTCAGCGTACTCATCAGGTGACCTGTCCTTTTCCACCAGCCAGTTGCGCGCGAGTGTTTCGAGGTCATTCCGCTTCCCTTTGCCGCACAGCTCGAGCGCTTTATGGACGATACTCCCCCATTCCATACCCCGATCAGTCCCGCCGGTAAAGATCTCGGGCGATTCGACCATCTCCGCCACGCCCGAACGATGATATGATTCTTTTCCCAGTCCGCGAAGAGCCTCTTCGATCTTAGTCATCTCTTTTTCCCATTCGCTCTCGGTGACCGGGACGGTCTTTTTCGCTTGCGGCTCGATGAATTTCTCGACCGATAGCTTCGGCATCTCGGACAGGTACGGATACAGCAGCTCCCAGCCTTTCTTTTTGGCGCCCTCGCGATAGGTACTCACCACCAGCATATTCCGCGCCCGTGTCACGGCAACATAATCGAGCCGTTTCTCCTCCGCGGCTTCGTACTGCGCTTCTTCCAACGCGCAGGCGCCCCACTCAAGCGGTGTAGCGATAGGTTCGGTTTTAAATTCGTTGAGCTCTTTCTCTATGCAGAAATAGCCGACGGAATTATCTCCGGTACGCTTTATGTACTGCGTGGGATCATAGCCGCCCAGAGCTCCGAGGGGGTCCACCAAAAACACCACCGGAGCCTCGAGGCCTTTTGCCTTGTGAAGATTCATGATCCTGACCGATATAGAGGCGCCGGGGAAAAGATTCATCGCCTCGATGCCCTTAATGTCGCGCAGGTCTCTCAGATAATCGACAAGCTCGGCGAAACTTCCGATACCGTCGAATTTTCTTTCGCGCAAAAGCTCCACCGCCTTGAGGATATTCCCCGCGCGCGTGGCGCCGATCTCTCCTGAAACGGCGAACGGCACAATGCCGAGCTTCTCGATGATCATCTCGATCGCAGTCACGGGGGTAAAGCGCTCGGCGATCTCGTTATATTCCCTGAGCCTGGCGAACGCTCGGATAACGCTGTCAGGCCCTTTCTCCGTCTTGCTAAAATACGAGAACCTTCCGCCTGCTTTGGCGAAAATGTAAAGATCATTGTCGCTTACTCCGAAAAATAATCCCCGTAGCGCGGCGACAAGCGCGGCCGGGTCACGGGGATCCGCCGTCGCTTTCAAGACCTTACATATTTCCCTGAGCTCTTCTGAGGCGCTGAAATTCTCCCCGCCTGATATCTCATACGGAATGCCGAGCGTTTCGAGCGCCTTCGCGTAGACAGGCAGGTGCTTCTTTGTTTTCGCTATTATCATAAAGTCGCCCGGCCCGGCGCTCTCGGTCTTGCCTGAGTCTTTTTCGTCGTCTGAGCGTTCAAGGCGCAGGGCCCCGTTAATGGCTCCGTAGATCCACGACGCTATTTTCCTCGCGTCCTGTTCCGCTATCGTTTTAGGCTTATTGCCGGCAACCTTTCCTGTCTCGTTTTCGAACACACCGCTGTCGAAAGAGTTATCATTCCCCCGCACCGTTACAAGAGGCGCGAATTTCGCCTGATGAACTGTCTCATCCTTAGGGAACTCTCCCTCAAATACAGCGTTCGTTATCTCCCGTATCGGATCGAGCGATCTGAAATTTGACGTTAGCTCGAGCACTTCACCCGCGCCTGTTTTGAAGATACCTTTCACCTGATTGAATATATCGATATCCGCCCGCCTGAAGCGGTATATGCTCTGTTTCGGGTCACCCACCAAAAAGAGCGCGCCTTTAACTGGTCGGACCTTTCTCCAGTCGCTGACCGCGCTATCTTCGCCGGTAAGGAGCATGACGATCTCCGCCTGTATGGGGTCGGTATCCTGAAACTCGTCCACGAGCAGATATTGTATCCTCTTTTTAAAATAGCTACGGACTTCCGCGTTCTCCCTGAGAAGCTTCGCCGTCCTCATGAGAAGATCCTGGAAGTTCAAAATAGAACGTTCCCTCCTCCAGGCGTCGAAATACCGCGCCCCTTCCAGCGCGAAATCGATCAACGGCTTATGGATATACTCGCCCCAGGCCTGAAGCGCCGGAGTTACGACGCTCTCACGGAACGCCTTCATTTCATCGAGGCGGTCCTTTCCGTCTTTTTTCGGCCAGCGGTTCTGAGTAACTTTCGGATCTTTGTCCAATATGTTCAGCAGTTCGACAAAAAGCCTGTCGTTCTTCAGAAATCCCATCTTGAAGAGTTTCAGGCATCTGCGTATCGTCTTCTGGAGAGGGCCCCAGCCTGAGGCGGGTTCCTCAGGAGGAAGTTTCTTTCCGAGCTGCTCGATGAATCTTTTGATGTCTTTCTTCTGAGTAGTAAAGTCGGGTTTCGGCACATCGTCCCGTCGAACCTCCACATCGGAATGCCCGACAAGCTTCAAATAGATCTTATCAAGCGCATCGGGACCTATGCCGTTCTCCCGCATCCAGCCGATCGCTTTATTGTTCTCGAACCCCTGCCGTTCGATATACTCGGCCCATATCCGCCCGGCAAGTATATCATTGTCTTCTTCCTCTACTTCTTCAAAACCGGGATCGATGCCGGCCTCAACCGGCCTCTCGCGCAGGATCCGCGCGCAGAATGAATGGATCGTGGAGATCGATGAGCGCTCGAACGCCGAAAGGCTTTCGAATATCGTGTCTCTTTCTTTGGGGCTCGTTTTTTTATCATGCAGGATATCCTCAAGTTTGATCTGGATCCTCTCCCGCAGTTCCGCCGCGGCTTTCCGCGTAAAGGTGACGGCGGCGATGTTCTCTATATGCGCGCGGCCTGAACATACAAGGCCGGCCATCCTGTCAACCAGGCTGCGTGTCTTGCCTGAGCCAGCGCCCGCCTCGACGAAGAAGCTCGCATCAAGCTCGTTCGCTATTTTATCTCTCGTTTTGTGGTCAGGCGGTTTTTTCACCATTATTCTAATCCATATCCTTTAATTCGTTCCATGACTGCAGTTCAGCATTGTCGGGATTTTCCAGCTTTGCCTTCATCCTGTCCCTGGCGGTCTTCCCGCCGCATATATCCTCATAGTCGCAGAATTTACAGCCTTCTTCTTTGCCAGGTACGATGAAATTTCCTTTTCCGACGATATCCAACACCTTATTGATCGCATTCTGCCAGATGGCCTTTCCGCCGGTCGGCCGTTCGAACACGCCGCCCTTGCCGCCTTTGATACCTTTCTCGGTAGGCAGGATATAGCCGGCCTTGGTTACTTTCGCGTTCTTATCGATCCCTGACTTTTTCAAGAGCTCTTCGGCCGCGACCGAGTAGAGGCCGTGTTGTACCTGCCTCCCTCCGGCCACATAGCCGTTCTCCTCGAACGCGTACGAGCTTCCCGTTTTATAATCCCACACGTGGTATTCGGAGGGGCCCGCTTTATCGATCCGGTCAATCTTTCCCTTGAGTCGAATGCTCGCGCCGTCACCGAGCAAAACGGTTGTGGTGTTTTCTTTCTCTGTGCCGAAGGCGGCCTCGCATTGAACCGGCTCCGTTCCGAGATCCCTGTTGATCTGAAGGAAGACCTCTACATCCCGCTGAAGCTGAAGGTACTCTCCCTGAAACACCGATTCTCCGGGCGGCGGAACCTTCTCTTTATATTTTGCGACACTGTCTGCCAGAATATCCAGCATCATCGCTTTCTCTTTTTGCGGATCGTTCTTTATGCCGTCTTTTTTCGCGCGATCGACAAATTTCTGGAATACCTCATGGAGAAGCGACCCGCGCTCCATGTGATCGAGCCATACAAAAGCCTCCCGCTCCGTCTCCTCAGGCGGCCGAACGCCGAGGATCCTCTCTACGAAAAACGCGAATGGACACTTCGCGGCGGATTCGAGCTGAGTCGCGGATACGACAAGGCCCTTATTCAACCGGGGATCGATCTCTTCTCCGCACGCGGTAATCTTGCCGTCGTATTCGGTGAAATCTTCGCTCGCCCTCTCCTCTTCGGCTGTCAGGCCGTCACGCAGCCCTTCGTAACACCGCAGTACGGCGGCGCTGCCGTCTTTCATGGCGCCTTTCCCGGCGATAGCGCCGATCCACCAGTCTGTCTCATCCAGGCTGATCCCGCCGCCGAAACCGACCGGCTCACCCAGCGCTTTGAGAAGCGCGTTATAGTCCGCATCCGGAGCTCCTTCTTTGATACGGAATATCTGCAGAAGTAAAGACGAGGGAAATGAGCCTCTGTTCTCTTTTATGTTGAATGAAGAATAGCTGACGGTCAGTTTTCCTCTCAAGCCTGCGAGGAGCTCCGCCATCGCGTAGATATCCCCCGCCATCCTCTCATTGGAGCGCTCGAGGTCTCCTGAGATCTTCGCCCGCTCATCGTCAAGCAGTATCGGGTCCTGCGTGATCTTTTGGGGGAATTTGCCCTCATCGAGCCCGACCATAAAGGTATTCCTTCTGCACGACCTGCCGCCGTTCTTGTGGCCGGACACATGGAGATGCCCCGGCCTGGGGCCCGAAGCGCCTATCCGGATGCCGGAGACGATAGTAATAAGCTTACTGATCGCCTCCTCAAAATTCATGCCAGCTTCAATGACATCGGAAAGGATCTCGAACTGTTCCCGTATTTTTGAAACGAACCCGTTATCGATCTCGCCGGTTACTTTCACGTGTTTTTTCAGGAGTTCCACGCATCCGCCGCAGAGCTTATTGAACGCAATCGTTCCTTCCTTGTCGGGAACAGGTATAAAGCTGAGCAGGCTTTCACACAGATCCTTCAAAACAATGAGATCCCCGGCCTTCTTTTTGTATGAGGCGGCTCGGGACTCATCGCCTTCTTCATACTGTTTGCTGGCGGATCCCTCCGCTTCTTCGATCCGCTTCGACAAAATAAAGGAATAGCGCTCTCTCCCCCAGCCGACTCCTGAGGTCCGCAATAAATACGCCAGCGTCGAGCTTCCCGCCGATTCACTTCCCATTGCGTCCCATTTTAGCCCGCCAGATTCGATCGCGCGCCTCAGATACAGCTCACTGAAGTCCTCCCTGATCCACAGGAGGAATCCCATAACCGCCCTCCCCGCGGCAGTGCTCGTACAAGGCAGGCCCTCGGCAAGCGTTACCGGAACATTGATCTTTTCACAGAGAGAATATATCAGGCCGGCGTAGTGCTCATAGTTAGTGTAAATGATCTCGGCCTCGTCCGCCAAAAGCTCCTCCGCGGCGATCCTCCGCAGGACTTCGCGGACCTCATTCCGGTATCCCAGGGCGCTGAAGATCTCGAGCGTTCCGTCTTTAAATACTTTCGGGGCCTTTCTGCTGGAAAAGAGCCATTTAAGGCGCTCGATATCGGACTTTACCTCGGGCTTTTCTTTCGGTTCGCCTTTCCCGAGACTGCGCGCCGGACGAGGGAGGCTGAAGACAGGATCACTTTCGAGCACAACGAGATCACCGCCGCACAGCCCATCCAGCAATTTTCGCTCAGCCGGGGATATCCGGCAAAAAGAGGGAGCGAGATATTTCCTCTCTTTCTTCTCCACGCCTTTTTTGAGACGCTCAAGCGCCAGAGTGATCAGCGAGGCCCTGTCGGCCAGATCGTTTTCTTCGAGGAAGTTCTCATAGGTGGTAAGGATCGCCCGTATATCATTCGCTTTCGCGGGACTAACAAAGGACCCGGAGGAAAGCGCCGTTGAGGTCACACCGCAAAGGCGGAGCTCATGTATGGTCCGCGCAAGCGCCTCAACGATACCTTTATTAACGGGATGCTTCTCGAAGTACTTGAGCTTGCCATCGTCTGACAGCGCGTTAAAAGCGCTGTCGATGATAGCATAGATACCGCTTTGCGAAAGGAAGTGTAGTTTCTTCGCGATCACCGCGTCCTCGGCAAGTTCCAGCGCGAGCGACCATACCGTGGCGGTATGGATATTGATCCACGGCGTTCCCGACCGGGCAAGCCCTTCGAGCATCTGATGCCCGGTCTGATAATCGGGGACAATCAGGATCTTTTCCGCGCGGGGAAACTTCTCGCAAAAAGCGGCAAGCTCGGAGAGAAAAGCATTAGCTTGTATGCCCCGGCGGCTCATAGAATTTTTTGTTTTTTTATGCTCCATGGAATTCGTTCTTGTATGTACAACGAAACCGTCCTTATAAGAACTTACTGTTATTTATTTTGAGGACCGATCCAGGGCCTGTCCTCTCCATGCTGCCAGTCTAAATAGTCGTAATCTTCGAGTGTTTCGTCCAATTCTTCCGCTTCCTTCTCTTTGATCTTTTCGGAAATGACGCGTTTCCCGGCAGCCTTTTTACCGGGACGCCGAGGTACGCCTTTTATTTTGCTCCTTCTTCTTTTAACATATTTTCTGGATGGGGCAGATCCCGCAGACAGAAGAAAAAGAATAGGAATGATCAGCCCGGCCCATCCGAAGATAGCGCAGCTAATAATTACAAGAAATAAGATAAAAGCCGCGACAAATACCCAGGCAAAAACAGTAGCGGCTACACAAATGAACACCCATACTACAAAAAAAGCTACTATAAGAAATAGTAACGCGAACAATCCTTCCATATTCACCACTTAAAAGTTAGCGAGAACATCTCTGGGGGGCCAGGCGTCAATCCCGAACCTGTCTACCCCTCCCGTTGGAAGAAGTAGAATCCGGAAAAATGATCCGATTATACTTGTGGGCTTCCTTCATACTCTTCTTTTTTCTTGTTATAAACATCTAACAGATACTTTTTTAATTTTGCTAAGCCGTTATCCGTTAGAGACGTTCTCACCTGGTCAACTCCGGGAACACTAACTATTAGATTCTTTCTTGTATCCTGACTTCCAGGATATACACTTAATGGAACGTACATTGTTTTTCCGGTAAATTCAATCTTATGTTTCTTCATTTAAATTGCTCCTTCTCTTTGGGATGCTTCTCAAGGCATTCCCAGTCCTATCCCGGCGTTCAATTCCGTATCTGTCCTCTAATGGAACGTGTGGCACCTCGCGAAATGACCCTTTATTAACTAAGAATGGGGCATAATAACGCTTTATTTTCTATCACCCTTCCGAAACTTCTTCCCGCATTTTGGGCACTCAACTTCGTCATCAAAAAATAGACTGCGGGGCACATCGGCGCCACAATGAGGGCATTTAACAACATCCGCACCCATCACAAAATCGAAGCCTAGAAATTCATCGAATAAGTCATTCATCCGCTATTACCCTGATAGCTACAAGCAAGACTTGTGCGTCGTGGATCTTCTCACGTTCAATGAGAGTAATTCTTTTATATGGTATCATAGGCAACTCCTTTCTTCTGCTATTGTAGCAGATTTAAGGCGTTGCACTAGTGTCTTGAACCTAAGGTTCTTAGGTTCACTTGTGCGTCCTTTAAATTTCTCTAAGTCCAACCTCTTTTAAATACTCAAACGTAGGATCATAAAATTCGGACCGGCGCGTTGGATCTTCTTGATCTCCCAAAGGCACAACGATTACCATGCCCTGTCGGGCTCGTGTCAAAAGAACACGATATGCATTTTTTAAGTACGTCTTCCTAGCATCTTTCCTTATGTTTACCCATCTGGTGCCTCGAAACGAACGATGATCCCAACCATTTTTTGAAAATCTAAAATCAGCGTCCCATGTAATACATGCCCAGTCAAGCTCCAGTCCCTGCACATGAAATTCTGTAGCAACGTCTTCAAGATAATACGATGACCTTACATCTTCCTTCTCTCCTAAGAACCAGTGTATTGGGTTTATCGGAGATTTTACATCAATTGCATGCGGTTTTAAACGCTCAGCCTGTGATGAAACTAAGATCCCATAGCGCTCACTCCCTCGAGCTTGACACCTCAGCCATCTTTTTGCTTTTTTCAAATCTCTTGTAATAACGATCGGGTAGTCTGGGTTTATTTTCTTTAACGTCTCATTTGCGCACTCCACCTCAAGATCGAGTATTTGCTTTACTAATAACGAAACATCTTCGGCACGGAACGATCTCATCGATACCCCGAGATGTAGTTCATCTTTATATACAACTCCCGGACGTGATGATATCTTCTGCAGAATTTCTCCAGCGCCGTATTCGCCGTCAGTAAGCCTTGATGATATATAGATATTCCATTGTGGAAAGGCGTGAATAAGCGACTCAATCCATTCACTGATACCAGCTTCGCCTGTATTAATCTCTTGTCCACCTCCCACAAGGCATACAATTGCAGCCCAATCTTCATGACGATCAAGGCAAGAAATCAAAAATTCAGGTTCTGATTTATCAAAATTTGCCCTTCCTTTCTTTCTGTGCATAAAATTAGAAGTCTGTTCTACATTCCATGCGCGTTGTGCCTCATCAAACAATGCAACGTGTTCAATAGGTGGTGAGTTCATATCAATAAGACAATCGTCTCGAAAGTGATGAATATTTTGTATAAACATCTTTACTTCACTCATAGCTTCGCCTTTATTAATACGTCCTCCCCGGGCCTTTGTGCGGCGAACCTTATCTCGAGCTAGAGCTTCTCGCAAAATTTCGACAAGCGGGCCATTTCCAGAAAGGTACACACTATAAAGATCGTTTGCCTTATCGATATGTGTTGTGGCAATATTGAGCCCAACCAGTGTCTTCCCGGCACCTGGCACCCCTGTTACAAAACATATAGATTTTTTTAACATATTTTTCGACTGTCTAATAATATCGGAAATCGTATCGGTCGTTTGATGGAGGTTGATCGCGCTAGCATCACTGCGGGAAATATCGCCAACTGAATGACCATTATAAAGAGCGAGGGCTGCCTCAATTATATTTGGAGTAGGGCAATACCGCCCTACCTCCCACTGCTCTCGAATGATATTATCATCGTCAACAAATTGCAGCGTTTCTTTTATAACGTTTTCAAGTAGAGTAGCATTGCATTTAATAGGAAATAATAACTTGTCGTTTTGTGGTGTTGCAGAAATTGCAAGATAGCCGACAGTGGCTTTGGTGGCAATTAAAATCGGAGCAATATAACAATTATGACTTGATTCATGAAAGTTTTTTAAATCTAACGCGTAATCCCATACCTGATCTATGGCATGCGATGTATATTCATCTTCCCCAATTTTGAACTCGAGAACAAATAGCACTGGTCCAACAAGAAGGACTACGTCTATCCGTTCCCCTAGCCTAGGTATAGAATATTCAAAATAAATTGACCACTGAAAAGATGATAGAACAGTGTGCAAAATTCTGATTTCTTCAAGCCACGCGTCGCGCTGAGATTGCTCTAACGAAAAGGTGTTGTTTAGGGCCAACCTTCCGATAATCTCTTCGGGAGAAGTTGTACAAAACTTTGAAATTGAATCAGAATAATATGCTCGATTCATCTTGCTTTATTTCTATATCAGTATATCAGGGACGGTTGTCCCCTATTGTATCCCGGAAGTGTCCCGGAGGCAATGCTGGAGGTGTCTCTTTTTCTAAAGCAAAACTTGGGTCTTGGGGAAGCCTGATAGGCTCTTGGATGAGCTTTTATGGTAAGAGGGTTTATCATTTAAGGCATGATAGAGGTTAAAACCATCAACAAATATCGCCATTCTATTCATTTTTCTTCCTAAAAAAAACCCGAACCCACTGGGAGTTCGGGGCCAACGAGATACAAGATCTCGCTGGGATGATAGCTAAATATATAACAAACTATAGAACTTTGTCAAGAAATATTCTAATTACTTTTCGCTTTTAGTATACCATGGAAATCTGTAAAGTTCAAATATATTATGCAATAAAAGACAAACTTTATCCGTCTATATAAGTAGAGGGGTAAATGAGGAATAATAAAGATGGCAGATTAGCTTGAACGCGGATAGGGAGACCAGTCACTCTTTAAATAGTATGGGACATTCCGAACAATCGTTAAAACGCATCGTCCTCATAGGCGCTCCAAAAGGTATCGTATCCCTTTTGACACACCAGCACGTATGATCCGAATTCGTTTTATACACAGCACATGTTTCTCTGACTTCTTTAACGCAGCCCCAGAATCGCCAGCAGCTCCGAGGCTCTTTCTTGCAACTGTTATTATCCATGGCGGCCTCCTTACGATGTGCCGCCTGCCCCAAAAAAAGGGGCAAGCATTTTTAAGTCCCACACCCAACCGCTAGGTAAAAGTGAAAGACCGCCTGCCCCATCATGAGGAGACAGTCCTTTCCTCCTAGCGGTTGGTTCTTTTGAATAGGAAAGTATTCCTAATCGTATAAAGAGCATACCTCCTAAGATAGTATATCATACCGCGCGCGTATATCCGATATTTTCATCGGAAAGATCGTTATTCCGATCCCGCTCTGGGAATACTACAGGGCGAACGCCATTTTCTTTGAGTATCCCAACGCGGGAAACCGGATTCGGCGGATCCCGTTCCAGCTA
>JBDRSA010000042.1:0-10912 GCA_043825275.1 Candidatus Omnitrophota bacterium | reverse complement strand
GCGTTGCTCGGACTCCTCGCAAAGACATGCTATTACTCTGTCATTGCGAGGAATCCCGCGAGAGCGGGATGACGAAGCAATCTCCCGAGCGAAGCGAGGGACTTTCTTGTAATTCTGACTGATTGCTTCGTCGCTATCGCTCCTCGCAAAGACGAAGTTTAAAATACGGAATAATCTAAACCATGGAGACACCACCATGATATCATTCGAAAAAGCTTACAGTACGGTCATTTCGACCGTTAGAAAGCTGGGGCCGACGGAACTTCTGTTATCGGAAGCGGCCGGCTGCGTTCTGGCGGAAGACGTGCGGTCGCCGCTTGATATGCCGCCGTTCGACAAATCGGCGATGGACGGGTACGCCCTGCGCGCAAACGACGCGGCGCGGGCGCCGGTCTTTCTGCGGTGTGTAGGAACGGTCAAGGCCGGCAATTTTTCCCGCCGGGTACTGCGCAAGGGGGAGTGCTTCAAGATCATGACCGGTTCACCCGTCCCGAAGGGCGCCGACTGCGTCGTAATGGTCGAGAATACCGAAACAACGCCGGGAGGGGTCTGCTTCAAAAAGAGCGCGAAGAAGCGCGAGAACATCTGCCTGAAAGGCGAAGATATCAGGACAGGCGCCGTCGTCCTCCGGAAGGGGTCGGTCGTGCGGCCGTCCGAGGTCGCGATCGCCGCCTCGCTCGGAAGAAAAAGTTTAAAAGTGTACCGCCGGCCCACGGTCGCGGTCCTGAATACCGGCGATGAGATCACCGAGCCGGGCGGGCGGCTCTCCTACGGCAAGATCTACAACAGCAACGGCCCGATGCTCGTTTCACTGCTTTCGTCGATCGACGCGACAACGACGTACCTCGGCATCGCGAAGGATTCGAAGCGCGGCCTTACCCGGGCGGTAAAGAAAGGGCTCACGCACGATATCTTTCTCATCTCAGGCGGCGTTTCGATGGGAGACTACGATCTCGTTCCGTCGGTCCTCGCCGCGTGCGGCGCGAAAGAGGTCTTTCACAAGATCTCCATGAAGCCGGGTAAACCTGTCTTCTTCGGGATGAGGAAGAACAGCTACGTCTTCGGTGTTCCGGGGAATCCCGTCTCGACGTTCCTCGCTTTCGAGGTCTTTATCAAGCCCGCGTACGATGCGATGATGAGAAAGAAACCGTTTCTGCGGACGGTGCGCGGCGTATTGAAGGACGATTTTAAGCAGAAGCCGGGCAGAAAACATTTTGTGCCGGTAGCGGCTGTTTGTACGAAGGACCGTGTTGAGGTGATACCGGTGAAGGGTTATCACGGGTCGGCCGATATCGCGTCGCTGTCGCGGGCGAACGCGTTTATGATCATCGACGGATCGCTCTCATTCGTAAAGAAGAACACTCCTGTTGACGTGATCATGTGGTGAGGAGACGATGCGATGGCTGAAGTTGTGTCGATAAGCGTTCGTGAGCAAAAAGGCGTTCCGAAGAAGATCCTCACAACGACGCGCGCGGAGAAGGACCACGGTCTGCCCGGCGACCGGCACGCGGGCCCCGGCGACCGTCAGATGAGCCTCTTTGCCCGCGAATGTCTCAGGCGACTCAGAGCGAAGGGTATCGCGATCGACTGCGGCGGTTTTGGGGAGAACATAACCACCTCAGGCATAAAGCTTTCCGCCCTTAAGCCGGGGGCGCGGCTCTTGGTCGGAGAGGTTCCGATCGAGGTGACCAGGATCGGAAAATTCTGCAAGAAGCCGTGTGCGGCCTATCCCGAGCAGAGCCTTTGTCCGCTGCCGCGCGAAGGGGCCTTCGCGAAGGTCCTTGCAAGCGGGACGATCTCGGTGGGGGATAGGGTGGAGATAATATAAGCCGTCATTGCGAGCCCCGTAGGGGCGAAGCAATCGTCAGAATTACAAAAAAGCGAGATTGCTTCGTCGTCCCGCTTCGCAGGACTCCTCGCAAAGACATGCTATTACTCTGTCATTGCGAGCGAAGCGAAGCAATCTTGGACTCCTCGCAAAGACGGACTTAGGAGAAACACAATGAATTTCCTTGAACTCGTTAAAAGAAGACGCAGCGTCAGAAAGTATGCCGACCGCCCCATCCCGCGCGAAACGATCGAGCGGTGTCTTGAGGCGGCGCGGGTTTCGCCGTCGGCCTGCAATTCCCAGCCGTGGAGTTTTATCGTCGTTGATGACCCCGCGATCAAGCGCGAGCTCGCCGACAGGGCGTTCTCAAGCGTCTTCGCGAACAACGCGTTCGCGAAAAATGCCCCCGTCCTTGTCATCGTTATTACCGAGCGGTCGAAATATATCGCCCGGCTCGGCGGCTATTTAAAGAACGTTCAGTACAGCCTGATCGATATCGGCATCGTTTGCGAGCACTTTATTCTCCAGGCCGAAGAAGAGGGCGTGGGGACCTGCTGGCTCGGCTGGTTCAACGAAAAGGCCGTGAAAGAGACCCTGAAGATCCCCCCGGAGAAGAAGGTCGATGTGATCATCAGCATGGGATACCCCGAACCCGGCGCGACGATTGAGAAGCCGCGCAATTCGATGGAGGAGATCCGTAGATATAACGTTACGCGTTAGTACATAGTACAAAGTTCATAGTTCATAGTGAGATTATCCTATAGTCCAAATTCTATGAACTATGTACTCTGAACCTTGAACTAAATAGCATGATGGTAACCTTTGAAATCCCTTGCCTAATCCCTATATTGGGGTATAATCTATCTATAATCAGCGGGTTTGCTCTCATTTGGTATCATAGAAAGATAGTGTGATCGATGGCGGTACATCCGGAGCAGCAGGATCAGAGGATCAAGGACATCAAAGAGATCTCCCTCGCGATCGATTCGTGGGACGATGTCTTCTCTGATTTCGATCCGCGCCCTTTGAGCGAGCGCGCTCTCTCGGAAGACTTTATCGCGGAGCTCAGGAAGCGCTACCGCGAATCGCGCCGGGGTACGTTTCTTATCACGATGTTCGCGCCGATCGCGATGAAAGACGAGAAGACCGTGAAGAGCGTCATCCAGCGGCTGAAGTCACATTTCAAACACCGCGCGCTGCAGAGCCGGAGTCAGATCGCCGGCATCAGGGCGCGCGGCGTTATCTTTGTCGCCGCCGGGATCCTGTCTCTCGGGTTCCTGACGCTCATTACGTATTATAAGTCTTTCAGCGTTCTCGCGATCGAGCTTTCGGGTATCGTTCTGATGCCGCTCGGATGGTTCGGCGTCTGGGAAGGGTTCTCGAAGATCGTCGATACATCGTCAACAGTTATTCAGGAAGAGAAGCTTTTTAATAAACTCTCAAAGGCGGCCTACCGGGTCAATTACTTAGAACCCGGAAAATAGCGTTGCGCGCGTTAACCGCGTCGAAACACAAAACAACACAAGGAGTGATCATGGCATCGAAGAATATTACCAAAAAAGACGTGCTGAGGATCGCCAAAGAAAAAGACGTGAAGTTCATCCGGCTCTGGTTTGCCGATATCACCGGACAGATGAAGGGTTTCGCCATTACCCGCGAAGAGCTGGCCGGCGCGCTTGAGGAAGGTATGGGCTTCGACGGTTCGTCGATCAAAGGGTTCGCCCGTATCGACGAGTCGGACATGATCGCGATGCCGGATCCGTCGACGTTCAGGCTGCTGCCGTACCGCCCGAAAGAAAAGGCGGTCGCGGGCATGCTCTGCGACATCCTGAATCCCGACCTCACCCCGTATCAGGGGGATCCGCGCTATATCATGAAACGGATCCTTGAGAGGGCCGCGAAGAAGAAATACACCTTCTATATCGGGCCGGAGCTTGAGTTCTTCATCTTCAAGGACGAAAAGTCGACGGTAACCCTCGACGAAGGCGGCTATTTCGATATCACGACGCTTGACGCGGGTAATGAAGTGCGCCGCGAGATCATCCTGACGCTTGAGCAGATGGGTATCGACGTAGAGTACTCCCACCATGAGGTCGCGCCGAGTCAGCACGAGATCGATTTCCGCTACAAGCAGGCGATAGATATGGCCGACAACGTTATGCTCTACCGGATGGTGGCCAAAGAGATCGCGCAGAAGCACGGCTTCTATCTGACCTTCATGCCGAAGCCGATCTACGGCGTCAACGGAAGCGGCATGCATGTGCACCAGTCGCTCTTCACGAAGAAGGGCGCCAAGAGCGTTAACACGTTCTTCGACAAGAACGACAAATACTACCTTTCAAAAATCGGGAAGAGCTATATCGCCGGTATATTGAAGCACGCGCGCGAGATGACCTTCGTCTGCAACCAGTGGGTCAATTCGTACAAGCGTCTTGTTCCCGGCTATGAAGCGCCCGTCTACATCTGCTGGGGCCGCCGTAACAGGAGCGCTTTGGTGCGCGTGCCCATGTATAAACCCGGAAAAGAGAACGCGACCAGGATCGAATTCCGTTCGCCGGATCCGGCGTGCAACCCGTACCTGGCGTTCGCCTGCATGCTCGCGGCGGGCTTGAAAGGAGTCGAGAACAATTACCGCTTGCCGCCGCCGATGGAGCGGGACGTCTACCACCTGACGCCCGAGGAGATGAAGGGCCACGGCATCGATTGCCTGCCGGGAAGCCTGATCGAGGCGATCGAGGTCGCCGAAAAGAGCGATTTCCTGAAGGATACACTCGGTGAGCATACGTTTAATAATCTTATCATGAGCAAAAAGATCGAGTGGGACGAGTACAGAAAACGGGTCCACGAGTATGAGATCAAAACCTATCTTCCGATCCTATGAGCCCGGCGTCGCATCATAAAGAATATATCAACGCCCTCACGAAGATCAGTAAGGCCATCACCTCGGACCTGTACCTCGGGGACGTGCTGAAGCTGATCGTCACGATGACCGCGAACGTGATGAAGGCGAAGATCTGCGCGCTCTGGCTTTTGGACGAGAAGACGAAAGAGCTGAAGATCAGGGCGACCCAGGCGATGAGCCGGGAGTACCTCAAGGAGCGCTCGATCAAGCTCGGCGAGGGGATCGTCGGGGCGGTGGCGAAGGACAAGAAGCCGCTCATCATCCTCAACGTCCTGAAAGAGAAGAACTATAAAGAGAAATCGCTCGCCAAGAAAGAAGGACTCGTCTCGATGCTGAGCGTGCCGATGATGATCAAGAAGCGCGTGATGGGCGTCATCAACTGCTATACGACGACGGCGCATAAATTCACCAAAAGCGACGTCGATCTTTTAAGCGCGGTCGCGAACCAGGTGGCCGTCGCGATCGAGAATACCGAACTCATCGTTAAGACGAAGGTCATCCAGGAAGAGCTCGAGACGCGCAAGAAAGTCGAGAAAGCGAAGGGGATCCTGATGAAGGAACAGGGGATCCCCGAAGGTGAGGCGTATAACCTGCTGCGCAGGACGAGTATGGATAAGCGCGTGCCCATGAAGGATATCGCCGAGGCGATCATCCTTTCGTCGGAGATCAGGGGCACCGGCGCGTAAAATAATTCCGCTAATCAAGTAGGGGCCAAGAATGTCGATATTCGCGAAGTTTCCCGATACGCTGCTTCTCAGAAAAGTCGAAGAGGATTTCAACGTTCCGGTGTCGGCGCTCCACCGGATCATGGGCGATTTTGTCGGCGAGATGAGCGCCGGGCTCGAGGGCCGCGAAAGCTCGCTGAAGATGCTGCCCGCCTACGTGGACCGCGCTTCAGGCTCTGAGACGGGGACCTACTTCGCGATCGATCTCGGGGGGACGAATCTCAGGGTGCTCGAGACCGAGCTTCAGGGAAACGGCAGGATAGCCGAAAGCATCGTCAAGAACTTCACGCTGAACAAGAATCTTATTACGGGGTCCGGCGAGGCGTTCTTCTATTTTATTGCCGATTGCATCAGGGAGATCCTGATCGAGCGCGGCAAATCGCTCGATCAGCCGCTCGATATCGGGTTTACGTTCTCGTTCCCGCTGGATCAGTCGAGGATCGATTCGGGGGTTCTGCTGCGTTGGACGAAAGGGTTCTCGATCGGCGGCATACTGGGTAACGACGTCGTCCTGCTCATGAACGAAGCGCTCAAAAAGCGCGGCCTCAACGCGGTGCGGGTGGTATCGCTCGCGAACGATACGGTCGGCACGCTTGTCGCGAAGAGCTACGAGGATCCGAGGTGCGACATTGGCGTAATCCTGGGTACGGGAACGAACGCCTGTTACACGGAATCCATAGAGAGCATTAAGAAGGCGAGCGGCCTTTCATCGCCTTCAGGAAAAATGATCGTTAATACCGAATGGGGGAACTTCAATAAGATCCGGATGAATTCGTACGACAGGCTGGTTGACGACGCGTCGACGAATCCGGGGGAACAGATCATGGAGAAGCAGGTCTCCGGCATGTATCTCGGGGAGGTCGCGCGGCTCACCATGAGGGACCTTATAACGAACAAAGAGCTCTTCGGCGGCGTGACGTCGGACTATTTCGAGAAGGAAGACGTGTTCAAGACCGAGCTCGTCTCGAAGATCGAATCGTTCTCGATCGAGGATGTTCCGGGGCTCTCGTCATTATTAAGCACCATGGGCATCGGCACGCCGAGCATCAAAGACGCGATCATTACCAGGCGCATCTGCCAGATAGTTTCGACCCGCGCCGCGCGCATCAGCGCATCGATGATCGCCGGGGTCGTGATAAAGCTCGATCCGGAGCTCGCTCACGATCACACCGTCGCCGTTGACGGCGCGCTCTTCGAAAAACATCCGAAGTTCGCCGGCATCATTACATCCACGCTCGGCGAGATCTTCGAAAAGAAGGCGTTCAAGTTAAATCTTTCCCTGACCAAGGACGGTTCGGGGAAGGGATCCGCCATCATCGCCGCGATCACGGCAAATGCTAAGTAATGTTCCTTCCGGTTCATAGTTCATGGTTCAGAGTTCATAGAGTATTGACCATAAGGCACCCCTAAAACCCTCCAAAATATATTTGATAAATAATCAAAATACTGTTTGACAATAATCAAAACATATGCTATAGTTGAAGTGTAGCCGAAAGAGTGAAGCCTTTCCTACAAAGAGGGACACCCTGGAGAAGTGCTGCGATACTATAGCGTTACTTTTGATCTTTCCCACGCAGAGTGTTCAAGAAAAATCCCCCCCCGAAAACCAGGGTGTTCCTCTGCTCGTCCTTGAACTGAAATGAGTTAGAAATGCAACAGCGAGTTTCCTGACATTGACGTAAGTAGAATTTATAGTGTATCATTGATAGTACACCCCTGAACAATGCTTGGTAGGAAGGTGTTTAGCGCAATATGAGAAGTATCAGGAAGTTGAAACCGGATGATGTCTGTCACCCGGTTTTTTTATTTGGATAGTAAAACTCTTTAATCCGCCATTAGCATACGGCGGACGGTTCTTTCTGGAAGACCGAACTGACTTGTTCTGGGCAAACCATCCGTGAGGGTGGGACACTTCAAGCTTTGAAAAGCTTGGGGTTGCGGAAGCAGTTTGAACACGGAGCAACCCCGAACCACGTAGCCCCGTTTTATTGATAGGGCTACGGGTACAGGGTTGCTACGGTTGATTAAAATGTTTCCGTAGCAAAGCTCAAGGACGCCATTCCAAGTGGCTCAGGTTCCCGAGACTTGGACGGGACCTGACGCAGCGAAGCCGAGTTACCGAGTGAGAATATCACAAGGTGACCCGGCTTTATTTTTTAGTAAAGAGATTGAAATAGTTGTCAGTCGCCAGTGAAAGGATTAATATTTTTGTCATCCCCGCGGAAGCGGGGATCCAGGGCACGGCAATAAATAATCGGATTTTTCAGAAGGAATAAATTTAGAAAAGGACTTGGATTCCCGCTTCCGCGGGAATGACAAAATTAGGACAGTAATAGTAAAAGATATAAATATATATACCTATAATAAACCGGAAGGCGCGAGATGTTTATCACAAAACCGAATATGATCTTTAAGAGCATAGCATTAGCGGTTGTCTTTCTATTCCTCTGGCACCAGATCGCCTGGGCAGGCGATCTATCAAATTACTCCATCGATGATGCTCTGACCAAGCAATACAAAGAACAGTCCAGCATGTTCGCCCCGGATTATATTGTACGACAGCAGAACATCCATGAGGAGATCATAAGCCAGAAACAGGCGGCGGAGAATTATGTCTATACATATAACGTAAAGAGCGCATTAACGGAATCAAGCCAGGAAGATACATGGGAACTGCAGGGCCCGAAGGCCGTGGCGATGAGTACGCCGCCGAATCCGGCCTCGCCTCACGGCTTAGAATATGACCGTATAGAGGCGGGCTCAGACGGCTGGACGTATTACTACCTGGGCGATCAGTGCCAGGAATACGCCCATGAGGACGGCAGGGCATACGTATATACGTATCGTGAAAACGGCTCAAGGGATCAGATCGTATATTATAACGCGGATAATACCGTTGACTTTGTCACGACGTATCTTTATGACGAAAGCGGGACGAGGACGGGTTCTATAAAAGAACACACGAACGGCACCGTATACCATTACGACGCCCAGGGCCTTTACAGAAAAGTCGTCTTCGCGAACGGATATTATTTTACCTATAGGGAATATTACGCCGGCACGAATAAAGTCAAGATCAGGGAATATTATAAACCCGGCGGCATCCTTTACTATACGGATACGTTCCAATACGACGCGGACTGGAAATACTCAGGAAAGATCCGCGAGTACCCCAACGGCACAATCCGCGAATACGACAAAGACAATAAACTCATCAGATATGTAATTTGCGATGACGCGGGCAGTCATCTTTATACCTATTATTATTTCTACGATTCAGACGGAAACCGCACAGGAAAAAAGCTCGAGTACCCCAACGGCACGGCCAAGATATACGACAAGGATAATAACCTCATCGAATACCGGATCTGCGGCGCGGAAGGCGCCCTCCTCTACACCTACTACTACTTTTTCGACTCAAACGGAAACCGCACGGGGAAGAAGCTCGTCTATCCCAGCGGCAAGACCTATGAGTATGACGAAAATAACCGGCTTATTAAGCTCACCAATTCTAACGGGAACTACGCTTTATACACGGAATACTACCCCAATAATGAAGTTAAGATCATAGAGTATTACACCCCGGAAGGCGAATGGCGCTTTACCTATACGTATCACCGCGATGCCGGCGGGAACTACCGGGGGAAGACCGTCGAGTACCCCGGCGGCAAGGTCTACGAATATGATGAGGAGAACAAGCTCATCAAACTCACCTACGGCAACGCTAATTATATTACCTATACGTATAGGGAAGACGGCAAGCTCGATTATTTCGTCTATCAAAAGCCGGACGGCGCGCTGCTATATACCCAGACGTACTTCTACGACGACGATGGAGAAAGAACGGGCTGGTTGATAGAGTACCCAAACGGGACGAAATACTATTATGACAGCCGGGGGAGGAAAACGAAGATAGTCTCCGCGAACGGTAATTACGCCCTGTATGAATATTTCTTCGAGACAAGCAGGCTGAAGACCATAACGCATTACATGGCCGACGACACATGGCGCTATACCGTTGACTACCGCTACGATCCGGACGAGAATTACACGGGCTATGCCATTGAATACCCTGACGGCACGATCAAGGAGTATGATACTGAAAACCGACTCGTCAGGCGCGCCTACGCCAACGGCAACTACGCGATATATGAATATTTCTCCGGCACGGACCGGCTGAAGACCATAACGCATTACATGGCCGACGACACATGGCGCTATACCGTCACCTACCTCTACGATCCGGACGAGAAGTACACGGGCTATGCCGTTGAATACCCGAACGGCGAGATAAAACATTATGACATTGACGGCCGCATGGTCAGGCGCGCCTACGCCAACGGTTACTATGATAAATATGAATATTATTCTAACTGTAAATATAAGATTAAAACGCGCTACAGGGCCGACGACTCACTGCGCGTTATCGTCGGTTACTTATACGACACAAAATGGAATTACACGGGATATACCTACACATATCCGTCCGGTTATTTGTACGTATATGACACGGATAATAAGCTCATCAAAAAAACCGAACCTAATTATACCTACCTGGAATATTTTTATGACGCGGACGGGTCATTGGCGGTTTTCATCAAATACATGCCGGGAGGCGGCATCACGATATACGACAAGGACGGAAATAGTACGCATGAATGTGCGATCGTAAGATCTATATCCGGGATCCGTGTCGTCGAAAACTCCGCCGGCGAAATGATCACGCTGAAGCGCGGGGACCGGGGAAGATATTTTCTCAATACCCTGCTGGACTCGCGGGGCGCGCTTACTTATTGGAACTATGACGAATCCGGAAAAATGACCGATTATGGCAAGATGCTTTCCGACGGAACAATAGAGAAATACGATCTTGAGGGCAGGATTTTGGAGAAGAGGATACCGGAGGATGATTTTATAAAGGGTGTAAACCTGCCGTGGATACGCTACGGATATGATCTCGGGCTGCGGCCCGGTTCGACCGATCACATAGGATTTTCTTCCTACTCCACCAGTGTTTCGCTCTATGAGAAGCTTGAGGCGTGGAAGGGGAGCACGGCCAGGGTATTTCTTTTCTGCGATCTGAGATCGAGCGTCAATTTTGACTCATCCGGTACCCCCATCAGTTTTACGGATAAGGTATATGAGGATATGAGGTTCCTTCTGGAGGCGGCAAAGGTATTCAGCGTAAAGCTTATACCGACGCTCTTTGACTACACGATCGCCGATAGAGTGACGCGCGAAAACTTTTACGAGGTGGGAGAGCGCCCGGATCTCATTGCCGATCCGGCCAAAAGACAGGCGCTCCTGGACTTATTCAGCGCCTTTTTAGACGAATTCGCGGGCGATCCATCCATATACGCCTGGGACGTCATAAACGAGCCGGAATACGCGCACGCGGTATCCGTCGCCGAAATGAAGTCTTTCGTCGCGGATTTCGCGGATCTTATCCACGCGAAA
>JBDRSA010000041.1:0-14892 GCA_043825275.1 Candidatus Omnitrophota bacterium | reverse complement strand
GAACATTTAAAGTGGCGCAATAGTAACCACAATAACCCTTTATTGAAAAAGTTACAGAAAAGAACATACGTTATTTAACAAAGCACTAGATACAAAATCAGTGTTCGAAGGGTAGAGTATGATCGTAATTGTCGACTACGGCATGGGTAACCTTCGCAGCATCCAGAAGGCGGTTGAAGCTGTCGGAGGCGGGGCTATCGTCAGCTCAAAACCGGGAGATATCGCGCGAGCGACAAAGATAATTCTCCCCGGTGTCGGCGCGTTCGGAGACGCGATGAAGGAGCTGAAGAAACTTCGTCTTATCAAACCGCTTAAAAAAGCGGTTGCGTCAGGAGCGCCGTTTCTCGGGCTCTGTCTTGGGCTGCAGCTTCTTTTTGAACGAAGCGAAGAGGCGCCTGGCGTGCGCGGACTCGGGATCATAAAAGGGTCGGTAAAAAAGTTCCCGTTCGGAAAAAAACTACGGAGAGACCTTAAGGTTCCCCATATGGGCTGGAATACTGTACAAGTTGCCAGTTGCCAGTTGCCAGTTGCCAGTAAAAAGAATAAGAAAAACAAAAAGAAAAACTCTGACCTTTTGAAAGGGGTGCCGAAGAACGCCCACATGTATTTTGTGCACTCGTACTATGTAACGCCGAAAGACAATGCCATAATCTATCTAACGACAGAGTACGGGTTTCGTTTTGTGTCGGGAATACAAAAAGACAATGTGTACGCGTTTCAGTTTCATCCCGAGAAGAGCCAGAAGAACGGGCTCAGGATACTTCGAAATTTTGTCGCAGTTCATTGAGCGATTCATTATGAAAGGGAGCATGCCATGGAAGTAATACCAGCGATCGACATTGTTCGTGGGAAGACGGTACGCCTGACCGAAGGAGACTTTTACTATCAGACCGAATATTCAAAGTCCCCGATCGAATACGCGAAGCAATGGAGCGAGTACGATATAAAGATGCTGCATATGGTCGATCTTGACGGCGCGAGAGCCGGCATGCCGAAAAACCTGGAAGTGATCAAAGAGGTTATAAAGTCCGTCAATGTCGCCGTTGAGGCGGGCGGCGGAATCAGGGATGAGGAGACATTGAACGAGGTTCTCGAAGCGGGCGCGAAATACGCCGTGATCGGGACGATGGCGCTCAATAATGAATTTGTGAAGACGATCGCGAAAAAATACGCTAAGAAGGTTGTGGTCAGCATAGACGCGAGAGACGGTATGGTCCAGACGAAGGGGTGGGTGAACGACTCGGGAGTGAAAGCGTCCGATCTTGTCAAACGCCTGCAGGCTGAGGGGATCGAGCGGGTCAACTATACGGATGTGACCCGAGACGGAACCCTGAAGGGGCCGGATCTCAAGCGTCTTGAGGAGATACTGAAAGTGGCTAAGATCTCCGTTGTCGCCTCGGGAGGCATATCAACGCTTACCGATCTGAAGAGTCTGAAGGAGCTTGAAAAAGACGGCCTTATCGGCGCAATTCTCGGAAAGTCGCTGTACGAAGGGCATATTGACCTCGAGAAAGCGGTCAAGATAATGAAGAGGTGACGGAGATAAACGGATCGATGCTCACAAAAAGGATCATCCCCTGTCTCGACGTGAAGAATGGGAGGGTTGTTAAAGGCGTTAATTTTGTCAACCTGATCGACGCCGGCGATCCTGTCGAGAACGCGCTTTTTTACGACCGGCAGCTTGCCGATGAGCTGGTATTTCTCGACATTACCGCCAGCCATGAACAAAGAAAGACCATGATCAAGGTCGTGCGGGCGGTTGCCGAGTCGGTATTTCTGCCGTTTACCGTTGGCGGTGGGGTAGGATCGATCGCCGATATCCGCGATCTCCTGAACGCGGGATGCGATAAGGTCTCGATCAATACTGCCGCGGTACAGCGTCCGGCGTTCGTACGCGAAGCCGCGAAAAGATTCGGAAGTCAATGCATCGTCGTCGCCGTTGACGCAAAACGACGACTGACGACCGACGACCGACGACCGACAAAATGGGAAGTCTTTGTTCACGGCGGCCGTACGCCGACCGGGATCGATGCGGCAAGCTGGGTGAGACGGGTTGAGCGCCTGGGCGCGGGCGAGATCTTATTGACGAGCATGGACCGTGACGGCACTAAGATCGGGTACGATATTGAACTGACGCGTACGGTCAGTGACGCGGTACGTATTCCGGTTATCGCGTCCGGTGGAGCGGGGAAATTGGCTCATTTGTATGACGCTCTTACGAAGGGGAAGGCCGACGCTGTACTGGCGGCGTCGATATTTCATTACAGGGAGCGCTCGGTGCGAGAGACCAAATGTTATTTGAAAAGGAAGGGAGTTTCGGTTCGATTATGAAAAAGCTATACAAGAATTTGAAGTTCGGAGAAAAAGGGCTTATTCCTTCTATCATTCAGGATGCGAAGACAAAAAAGGTTTTGACGCTGTGTTATATGAATAAAGCTGCCCTTTCGAGATCATTCCGATCGGGGTTTGTTTATGTTTTTCGCCGCTCAAAAGGGAAGCTGATGAAGAAGGGGCAGAGCTCCGGATGCGTTCAGAAGATCAAGAAAGTATTCATTGACTGCGAAGGGAAATCGATGTTGTTCGTGATCGATCAGGTGAAGGCCGCCTGCCACGAAGGGTATTTTACCTGTTATTTCAGGCGGATCGACAACAGGAAGAATATTAGAATATCAGATTTTCGCGTATTCGATCCGGAGCTTGTGTATAAAAAATGAATGTAGTACCGTGCAAAATAACTGTCATTGCGAGCGCAGCGAAGCAATCTCCCGAGCGGAGCATGTACCCTACTAAAAAGCGAAGCGAGGGTCTTTTTGGTAATTCTGATTGAGATTGCTTCGTCGCTAGGCCTCATAGTTGCCGGCTTCTCGCAAAGACAACTTGAGGCCGACTCTTAAAACGTATTATTCGATGTCGAATACGGCTAATTTTGGGCACAGGTGAAATGAAATATTACCCGGAAAAAAAAGAGTTCTTAAAGCTCGCGAAGAAAGGGAATCTGATCCCCGTTTTTCGCGAGATCATGGCGGATTTCGAGACGCCGGTATCGGCGTTCGCGAAGATCAGCAAAGGTGAATATTCGTTCCTGCTGGAATCTGTCGAAGGAGGAGAGCGAATTGCGCGGTACTCCTTCCTCGGGAGCGATCCGTCGCTTATCTTCTCAAGCAAAGGAAGAACGATCCGGATACAGGAGGGGAGGGTTTCGAAAAGCTTCGAGACCGAAACGGATCCGCTGGGAGAGCTCAAAAAGATACTGAAACGATACTCATTCGTTCAGGTGGACGGGCTTCCCCGGTTCTGCGGCGGGCTGGTAGGATTCCTGGGATACGATACGGTACGGTTCATCGAGGACATTCCCGACAGGAACCCCGATGACCTGCAGATACCGGATTCGGTCTTTGTTCTGACCGATACGCTCGTTATTTTTGATCATGTGGATCATAGGATGAAGATCGTCTCGAATGTCTTTGTGAAGGGGGACGCCGGAAAGGCGTATGATGAGGCGCTCGGAAAGATCGAGAAGATGGTCAGGAGAATACGGCTTGACGGCGGCGCGCGCGCGAACAGGCGCCTTCCTTTCCCGGTAAGGAAGAAGCAGGGATGCCCAGCGGCGGGGTCGAACGTCTCGAAAAGAGATTTTGAAGAATCGGTTCGGCATGCGAAGCGATATATACGGAAGGGCGACGCGATCCAGGTTGTCCTGTCGCAGCGCTTCGAAGTTCCGGTAAAGTCGAAGCCGCTCGAGATTTACCGCGCCCTCCGGTCGGTCAACCCGTCGCCGTATATGTATTATCTGAAATTTCCGGACTTTAGGCTTATCGGCGCGTCTCCCGAGATCATGGTACGGTGCGAGGAGAAGGTCGTGGAGTTGCGGCCGATCGCCGGGACGAGGCCCCGGGGTAGATCGGAAAAAGAGGATGAGCGCCTCGCGAAGGAGCTTTTGCGGGACCCGAAAGAGCGGGCCGAGCACATAATGCTTGTCGATCTGGGCAGGAACGATGTTGGGAAGGTGTGCGATTATAAAACGGTAAGCGTCCCCGAATTGATGGCGATCGAGAAGTATTCTCATGTGATGCATATCGTCAGCGATGTGCGCGGGATCTTGAAAAAGAATAAGGATGTGTTCGACGTCATGAGAGCCGCGTTCCCGGCCGGCACCGTTTCGGGGGCTCCGAAGGTCCGGGCGATGGAGATCATCGACGAGCTTGAGAACGTGCGGCGCGGGCCGTACGCCGGCAGTGTCGCCTACTTCAGCTTTTCCGGGAATCTCGATTCATGCATTACGATCAGGACGATCCTTGTTAAAAACGGGATCGCGTATATTCAGGCGGGGGCGGGGATCGTCGCGTACTCGAAGCCCGAAAAGGAGTATCAAGAGACGCGCAATAAAGCGCAGGCGATGCTGCGCGCGATAGAATTCGCGGAAAAAGGATTTGAGTGATCAGCATGAAACATCACGTGCTCGTAATAGACAATTACGATTCGTTTACGTATAACCTGGTCCAGTATCTGGGAGAGCTGGGAGCGCGGATCTCCGTATTCCGTAACGACAAAATAGATCTTCAAGGCATCAATAAGCTCGGGCCGGACAGTATCGTGATCTCGCCGGGCCCCGGAGAGCCGAGAGACGCGGGGATCTCGAACGATTGTATTTGTGAGTTCGGTAAAAATACTCCTATTCTGGGCGTTTGCCTCGGCCATCAGTGCGTCGGCTATGCGTACGGCGGGACGATCGTCGGGGCGAAGGTGCTGATGCACGGAAAGACGTCCGAGATCTATCACAATAAAAAAGGCATTTTCAGGCGCATGAAAAATCCTTTTGTCGCTACGCGATACCACTCATTGATCGTTGAGAAAAGAACATTGCCTGCGGCGCTGACGGTGACCGCGCAGACTGCTGACGGGGAGATCATGGGGCTTCAACATAAGAAATTTCCCGTGTGGGGCGTTCAATTCCATCCCGAATCGATCCTGACGGCCGAAGGAAAGAAGCTGCTGGAGAATTTTTTGGAGATCTCAAAATGATAAAAGAAGCGATCGCTGCTGTCGTGAACGGGAACGATCTTTCGGAGCGCGAGATGAGCTCTGTTTTCGGCGAGATAATGTCGGGGAAGGCGCTTCCGACGCAGATCGCGTCGTTCATTACCGCGCTCAGAATAAAAGGTGAAACGGTCGCGGAGATAACGGGCGCCGCGAAGACGATGCGGTCAAAGGGCGCTTCGATCCGAATACGGGGTACCGTTGTGGATACCTGCGGGACCGGAGGGTCGGGGTGCAGGAAGTTCAATATCTCTACGGCCGCCGCGTTCGTTGTCGCGGGGTGCGGCGTCAGGGTGGCGAAACACGGGAATAGATCGGTATCGGGCAAATGCGGATCCGCCGATGTTCTGGAATATCTCGGCGTCAACCTGCAGGTCCGGCCCGAAGCCGTCAAGCGATGTATCGAGCGGATCGGCGTAGGGTTCCTCTTCGCGCCGGTGTTCCACGGCGCCATGAAATACGCGGCCGGGCCGCGGCGTGAGATCGGCGTAAGGACGATCTTCAATATTCTCGGACCATTGAGCAATCCTGCCGGCGCGACCGGGCAGGTTCTCGGCGTTTACGATCCGTCGCTTACGGAGATCATGGCAAAAGTTCTCGGGAACCTGGGGGTGAAGCGCGCGTTCGTGGTGCACGGAGCGGACGGCCTGGACGAGATAACGATAACCGGGAAGACGCGGGTTTCGGAGCTCAGGAACGGACGGGCCTCGACGTATGCCGTTTCGCCGAGAGACTTCGGTGTGCGGCGGGTCTCGGCCGGAGCGATACGCGGCGGTGACGCGAAAAGGAACGCCGCGATAATCCGCTCCGTACTATGCGGCGCGCGGTCGCCGAAACGGGATATGGTCGTCGTGAACGCCTCGGCAGCCCTGGTCGCCGCGGGAGCGGCGAAGGATTTCAGGGAAGGGGCCCGCCTGGCGGGTGATTCAATAGACTCACGCGCGGCGTTTAAAAAGCTGCGGGAATTGATATCGTACACGGCAGCAAAGAGAGAGCCGGCGAAATGATACTCTCGCGGATCATCGAAGAGAAGCGGCGATACCTCGAACGGGTGAAGAAGCAGTCCTCGCTTCGGGAAGTAAAGGAGCGGGCACGCTCGATCTGTGTGAAGAGCTCGTTCAGAAAGAGCATCGCGAGGCCCCACCACATTAATCTTATCGCGGAGATTAAGAAGGCGTCGCCCTCAAGGGGTATCTTGCGGGGAGATTTTAACCCGGCGAAGATCGCGGTCACGTATCAGGCGAACGGGGCAAGCGCCATCAGCGTGCTTACGGACGAGCGCTTTTTTGACGGAAAATTATCGTACATACAGGAAGTGAAGGATCATGTATCGATACCGGTGTTCCGGAAAGATTTTATTATCGACGAGTATCAGCTCTATGAGTCGGTTGTTGCGCAGGCTGACGCGATCCTTTTGATCTCGGGGATCCTGACGAAGGTTGAACTGTCGGGTTTTTACGCTACGGCCCGGGAGCTTGGATTGGATGTGATCGTCGAGGTTCACAATGAGGAGCATCTTGAGAAGGCCCTTGAAGCCGATGTTGATATTATCGGGATCAACAACAGGGATCTCACGACGTTCAAGGTCGACCTCCAGACGACCCAGCGCCTGGCGCGGCAGATACCGCAGAGTAAGATCATCGTTTCCGAAAGCGGGATACGCACCTATGAGGATGTAATGTTCCTCAGATCGCTGGGTGTTCACGCGGTCCTGATCGGTGAAGCGTTTATGGTGTCGGACGATATTGCCGCGAAGATGCGGCAGATCATGAAATTTTGAGCCGCACTGCAATGTGACGCGTTCGAATTAGGCGGTGTTTTTCCGCCGACATTTTTTGTCGGCGAGACCTCGCCGCGCACAAACGCGGCGGGCCGCCAGCACTTTTTATGCGGGGCTTCAATGGCAAAGATAAAGTTCTGCGGGATCACGAACATTGAAGACGCCGGCGAGGCGGCCCGCTTGCGGGCCGATTATATCGGCTTCATCCTGTATAAGGGTTCGAAGCGTCATGTGGATGCTGAGCGCGTTGCCGTTATCGCGCGTACTGTCCCGCCGGGTATAGGGCGCGTCGGTGTATTCGTGAACGAGGAAGCGGATACCGTCCTTTCGGTCGCGCGGAATTGCGGACTCGATACCGTTCAGTTCCACGGGGACGAAGCTCCTGAGTATTGCGGGCGCTTTCGGGGGAAACTTCGCGTAATAAAAGCGTTCAGGATACGAACGGCCGATGACCTGCGCGCGGTCGATCGTTATGACGTCGACTATTATCTTTTCGATACGTTTCATGACGCCATGTTCGGAGGAACGGGAACAACGTTTAACTGGAGCGTAATCTCCGGGCGCGCGTTTAAAAAACCGATATTTTTATCAGGGGGATTGAATCCTGAAAATGTCTGCGATGCCATAAAGACGGTATCACCGTTCTGCGTGGATATCGCCGGAGGGATAGAGCGTATGCCGGGAAAAAAAGACCACGAACAAATGAGACGATTTGCTGAAAACGTTAGAGGGTGCGACAATGATCCCGAATAAAAAAGGATACTTCGGGCAATTCGGAGGAAAGTTCGTCCCCGAAACCCTGATGACCGCGCTGACGGACCTGGAGGCCGCCTACCGAAAGGTGACGCGGGACAGAGCGTTCAAAAAGGAGCTCCAGTACTATTTGAGCGTCTATGCGGGGCGTCCGACGCCGCTCTATTTCGCCAGGCGGCTGACCGAAAAGATCGGCGGAGCGAAGATCTATCTCAAACGGGAGGATCTGCTGCATACGGGCGCTCACAAGCTGAATAATACGATCGGGCAGGCGCTTCTGGCTAGACGGATGAAGAAAGAGCGTGTTATCGCTGAGACGGGCGCGGGCCAGCACGGCGTCGCCACGGCGACCGTCGCGGCTCTTTTCGGCTTTACCTGTGAAATATTTATGGGGGATGAGGATATCAGGCGGCAGGCGATCAATGTCATCAAGATGAAACTTCTGGGGGCCAGGGTTTCCGGCGTGTCGAGCGGGTCAAAAACCCTGAAGGACGCCATGAATGAAGCCATACGGAACTGGGTAACGTACGTTCGGGATACGCACTATGTTATCGGTTCCGTCGCGGGGCCGCATCCGTATCCGGTGATGGTGAGAGATTTTCAGAAAGTGATCGGCCAGGAGACGAAACGGCAGATACTTAAGGCAGAAAAAAGGCTTCCCGATTATATCGTTGCCTGTATCGGCGGGGGAAGCAATTCTATGGGGATCTTCTACCCGTTCTTAAAAAGCGACGTGAAACTGATCGGCGTCGAAGCGGCGGGATTCGGCCTCGGGACCGGAAAGCACGCCGCGACCCTTCTGCGCGGCTCGGTCGGGGTCCTGCACGGCTCGAAAAGCTACGTACTGCAGGATAAGAACGGACAGATCAAGATCGCTCACTCGATCTCGGCCGGGCTTGATTACCCCGGCGTCGGCCCCGAGCACTCGTATCTGAAGACCGTGAAGCGCGCGACCTATCTCGCGTCGACCGACAAAGAGGCGCTCGAAGGGTTTAAAATGTTGAGTGAATACGAGGGAATCATTCCGGCGCTTGAGCCTTCTCATGCCCTATACCAGGCCGCGCGGCTCGCGAAGAAACTGCCGAAACGTTTGATCATCGTAGTCTGCCTCTCGGGTAGGGGGGATAAGGACTTGGATATGGTTAAGGGGATGGTTTAATAGTTACCAGTTGCCAGCGTCCAGTCGGCCAGTTGAATCTTCATATACTGAATACTACTGGTAACTGGAAACTGGCGACTGGCAGCTAATGGAAAGAGGCTATCGATGAATAGGATAGACAAAAAATTCAAGGAGTTGAAAGAACGCGGAAAGAAAGCGTTTATCGTCTACATTACCGTCGGTGATCCGTCGCTCAAAATGACCGAACGGCTCGTCCTTGAGCTCGAACGTTCAGGCGTTGACATTATTGAGCTTGGAGTTCCGTTCTCGGACCCGCTGGCGGACGGGCCGACCATACAGAATGCCGCCTTGCGAGCCCTGAAGAAAGGGGTGACGATGGCCGACGCGATGCGCCTGGTCCGCTCGATCCGTAAACGCTCCGGCATTCCGATCGCTTTTATGACGTATTACAATCCGGTGCTTCAATACGGGCTCAAGCGTTTCGCGAGAGATTGTAAGGCGTTCGGCGTTGACGGCGTGATCGTGCCCGACCTACCCTACGAAGAGGCTGACGAGCTTCGTAAATACTCAAAGCAGGCGGGCATGTCGATGGTCTATCTTCTCGCGCCGACAAGCACCCCAGCCCGGATACAGGCGATCGGAAAGGCTTCGACAGGTTTTGTTTATTATGTGTCGGTGACGGGCGTTACCGGAGCGCGGAAAAAGATGCCGAAAGAGCTTGTGGCGGCCCTGCGGAAAATACGCTCGAAAGTAAACAAACCGCTCTGCGTAGGATTCGGTGTCTCTCAGCCGCGACAGGCCAGGCAGATTGCCCGTGCGGCTGACGGCGTTATCGTCGGAAGCGCGCTCATCAGCCTGATCGAGAAAAGCTCGAAGAATGATGAGCTGGTAAAGAAAGTATCGGGATTTGCCAAAAGACTCGCAACCACGGTCCATTCTGTATGAGAGACTGAGTCTATGAGAACGGTGAATATAAAAAAAGAATTGAAGAATGTCTATGCCGTCATTTTGGTAGGCGGCAGGGGCAAGCGGTTTTGGCCCGTTTCGAGGCTGACCCGGCCGAAACCGTTCCTTAAGATCGCCGGACAAAAAAAGACGCTGATCGCTGAAACATTTGAGCGGGCGAAAGCGATCGTGTCGAAGGAAAATATCGTCTTTGTGGCCAACGTTCGACACGTCAGCGCCATAAAAAAGGAGTTTCCCCGTGTCCGGGATGCGAACATTATTCGAGAGCCGGTTGGGAGGAACACGACGGCGGCGATCGCGCTTGCCGCCGCGGTGCTCAAGAAAAGGAACCGCGCGTGTATTATGGCGGTCATGCCGGCGGATCAACTGATCCCGGATAGATCGGAATTCCGCGATACTCTACGGGACGCCGTGATCGCGGTCTGTCGTGAAAACGCGCTGGTCCTCTTCGGGCTCAGACCGCGTTATCCGTCTACAGAGTTCGGATATATCAAAAAAGGCAAGAGGATCGTTCTAAGATCGTATCGCTCTAAAAGAAGCATTACCAAGGTGCTCTCGTTCACCGAGAAGCCCGACGCGGAAGGAGCGAAACGGTTTTTGAGAAGCGGAAATTATCTTTGGAATTCGGGGATATTCGTTTGGAGAGCCGAAACGATACTCGACAATATCCGGCGCTATGAACCATCGATCGGGAAGGGGATCGACGAGATCGCGCGGACGATCGGAACGAAAGACTTTCAATCGCAACTCAGAAAGCGATTCAGCCGGCTGAATAACATCTCGATCGATTATTCCGTACTGCAGAGATCGAGACAGACCGTTTGTATCGAGAGTGATTTTTCATGGCAGGACGTGGGGTCATGGAACAATATGGAGAACCTGTTCGATCGAGATCGGTCGGGGAATATAAGTCTCGGCGAATGCGTGCTGCACAACACCGGCAATTCGATCGCGATGTCGGACGAAGGGCATCTGATCGGACTGTGCGGTGTTTCAGAGGTTGTCGTTATCCGGTCGAAGAACGCGACGCTCGTTTGCAAAAAGGATGCGGCTCATGAAGTGAGGCATCTTGTCGAGAAGATTGAGAAAAATATAAAATATAGAAAATATTTATAATCGCATAGCGCAAAGCGCATAGAGCATAGCGTAAAAGATTTCCCGAAAAGATGAGAATACTCGGATTAGACATAGGAACAAAGAGGATCGGCGTCGCGGTGAGCGACGAACTGTTGATCACCGCGCAGGGTGTTGATGTGATCGAACGGAAGAGCTGGGAGCAGGATATCGCGCGGGTATTTTCCCACGTCGAATCCTACGGCGCCGCTGAGATCGTTGTGGGGCTTCCGCTTAATATGAACGGATCGATGGGGGATTCTACGAAAATGGTCGTTGAGTTCATCGAACATCTCAGTAAAAGCGCGAAAAAAGATATCCCGATACACACATGGGATGAGCGGCTGTCAACGGTTCAGGCCCAGCGGGTCCTTATCGACGCGGATGTATCGCGGAGAAAAAGACGGTCCGTTGCCGATAAGCTGGCGGCTCAGCTGATCCTCCAGGGGTACCTCGACTGCGAAAGCATAAAAAGAAAGCGATGAAGGAATCCTATGATACGACGGGAAACGCTGCCGAACGGTTTGGAAATTGCGACATACACAATGTCAGGAATGGAATCGGTCTCACTCGGCGTCTGGGTGCGGGCGGGATGCCGGTACGAGAAGAAGGAAGTGAACGGTATTTCACATCTTTTAGAGCATCTGCTCTTTAAGGGGACCGAACGGAGGGACACCGAAACGCTGAAACAGGAGATCGAGGGGAGGGGAGGCACGTTCAACGGGTTTACGGCCGAAGAGCATACGTGCTATCTCGTTAAGATTTTGGCGAAGGACCTCACGATAGGCGTCGATATACTCAGCGATATGGTGCTGCACCCGCTCCTTAAGGAACAGGATATCCTGAAGGAAAAACGTGTTGTGGTCGAAGAGATCAGCATGTATAAAGATCTCCCGAATCACTACATACATGAGCTTTTGTCGGAAACGCTCTGGCCGGGACAGCCGCTCGGCGCGCCGCTGGCGGGAAGTGTCGAATCGGTACTTTCGATCGGGAAAAAAGAGCTTATCGGTTATAAGAACGGCTATTATACGCTGGACAATATGCTCGTGTTCGGCGCCGGAAATCTTCGGCATGACGACCTGGTGCGGCTATCGAAACGATTTTTTCGGTCCGGCCGCACTTCCGGAAAGGAACCGGCGTACGATAGGGCGGTCAATGCCCAGACAAAGCCGAGAATGAAAGTATTTTGCAAAGACACCGAGCAGACGCATATCGCGGTCGGGTTCCACTCGTTCGACCGATTCCACCGCGACCGGTACGCGCTGAGCCTTCTGAACATCATCCTCGGCGCGAATATGTCATCGCGGCTGTTCTGTGAAGTGCGTGAGCGGCTGGCGCTCTGCTATGAGATAGCGACCAGTCTCCGCCGGTATGATGACGCGGGAGCTTTTGTGATCAACGCGGGAGTCGATTTCGGCAGGATCACGAAGGCCTTGGCCGTGATACAGAAAGAGCTGAAGAAGATAAAACGAAAACTCGTCGGGAGCGAAGAGCTTACGCGAGCGAAAGAGTATTATAAAGGGCAGCTTTTGTTCCATCTCGAAGATACGATGGCGAGCATGCTCTGGATGGGCGAAAAGGCCGTTTCGAAGGAATGCGAATACAACGCGAAGAAGATGATCGGCAAAGTGAACGCGATAACGCCCGATCAGATCCGCGGCGCGGCGCGGTCGATCTTCAAAAACGAGAGCCTCAATCTCGCCGTTATCGGTCCCGTAAAGAAACCGGGCGCGATAGAGAGGGCTTTGTCGGTGTAGTAAGGGGAAAGGATTTGTATCTAGTATCTGGTATCTAGTATCTAGAAAAAACCGTATCTTGTGGCTTGTATCTAAAAGAATATCTACTATAGTCAACCTACAAAATACGAATGAGAATTCGGTAAGCCAGATACCAGATACTAGATACAATTTGAAAGGTAGGAGGAACAGATGGGGAACATTAAAATAGCGCCAAGTATTCTATCGGCGGATTTTTCGCGCCTCAAGGAAGAGATATCCGCCGTTGAGGCGGGCGGCGCCGATTGGATCCACGTCGACATTATGGACGGCCACTTTGTGCCGAACCTGACGATCGGGCCTGTCGTTGTTAAGCATCTGAGGCTGGTTACGACCGTGCCGCTTGACGTTCATCTTATGATCTCCGAACCGGAGAAATATGTCCAGGAATTCATGGATGCCGGGAGCGATATAATAACATTCCATATAGAAGCGTGCGGCGATCCGAAAGGATTGATCAGGAGGATACGCGATTCGAAGAAGAAGATCGGGATATCGATAAAACCGAAAACTCCCGTATCGGCTGTCGAGCCGTTCTATAGCGATATAGACATGGTCCTGGTGATGACCGTCGAGCCGGGATTCGGAGGCCAGTCTTTCATGGAAGATGCCGCGGAAAAAATACGGGACGTGCGGAAGCGTTTTATGGGGGATATTGAGGTCGACGGAGGCATAAACGAAATGAACGCGAAGGTCGTGGCCGGGTTCGGTGCCGACGTTCTTGTAGCGGGTACTTCGGTATTCCGCGCGGACGATTACGGGGATGCGATACGAAGGCTCAAGGGCACCGCGTAAGAGAGGACGGAGGATAGCGTGGCAAAGATCAAGTTCGGTACGGATGGGTGGAGAGCTGTTATCAGCGATGATTTTACATTCGATAATGTCAGGATCGTCGCGCAGGCGATCGCTGATTTCATAAAGAAGAGCCGCGCTCATGCGTATAGGAGGCGGCATATTGCCGTAGGGTACGATACGAGGTTTCTTTCCGAGAACTACGCGGAGTTGATCGCGGAGGTCCTCGCGGGAAACGGAATAAAGGTGATCCTTTCCGATCGGCCGTGTCCGACCCCGTCGGTCAGTTTCGCTATTTTGAAATACCGCCTTACCGGAGGTGTTATGGTGACCGCGAGCCATAACCCGGCGAAGTATAACGGAATAAAATACAAGGATCAGTACGGGGCTTCCGCGGGGACTGACCTGATCGGCGCGATCGAGCGCAATCTGCACAAGAAAGCGGTACGGTCCTTGCCAGTCGACGAAGCGAAGCGGCAAAGACTGATAAAGATAGAGAATATTATTCCCGTCCACCTGAAAGCGATCTGTGGATACGTCGATCTTTCGCTGATCAAGAGAAGAGCAATGAAGATCCTGGTCGATTCCATGCATGGGTCGGGAGGTGATTACATCGAAACTACGCTGCGGGGCGGGAGGATCAGCGCGACGACGATACGGGCGAATCGGGAGACGACATTCGGCGGCGGGAGCCCCGAACCGAAGCTCCCGAATTTACGCGAACTGGTCGCGCGGATGAAAAAAAGGAAGTATGACGTCGGATTCGCGGCCGACGGAGACGCCGACAGATTGGCGATGGTCCTCCCGAACGGAAAGCTGATAACCGGGCACAAGATCATGACGATGCTTCTTCTTCACCTTGTTCAGGACCGGAGCATGAAGGGCGACGTTGTGCAGACGATCTGCGGGACGGTCCTGATCGATAAGATATGCGAGAAATTCGGCCTGAAGATGCACGAAACGCCGGTAGGGTTTAAATATATCGCGGAGATCCTGGTGAAAAAGAAGGCGCTGATCGGCGGCGAAGAGACCGGCGGGATCGGCTTCAAGGGCTATCTTCCCGAACGAGATTCCATTATGACGGCGATGCTCATTCTCGAGATGGCGGCGATGAGGCGGATGACGATCCCCGCGATACTGCGATCGATCGACAGGGAATTCGGTACGTACGAGTACCGGAGGATGGACGTGAAATACCCGAACAATAAGAAGAAAGCGCTGATGGAGCGATTGAAGAAAAACCCCTTTAAAAAAGTTCTCGGAAAAAAAGTTGTCGCGACAGAAGACTATGACGGGCACAAGTTCATGTGCGAGGATGAATCATGGCTGCTCCTGCGTTTGTCGGGAACCGAGCCGATCCTGAGAATCTACGCCGAAGCCTCGACGGAAAAGAAGTCGCTGGCGATGCTGAATTTTGGAAAGAAAGTAGCGTACTCCATATAACAACGAACGGGAACAGGAATGACGAACACAACACTGAACAGAAACTTCACGATAATCGCGCATATCGATCACGGAAAAACGACGCTCGCCGACAGGATCCAAGAATATAC
>JBDRSA010000040.1:0-20224 GCA_043825275.1 Candidatus Omnitrophota bacterium | reverse complement strand
TCCAGGTTAAAAGCGCATGGTATTATAACGGTAATTATATGGTCGACTCCCGCAGGACAAAGACCAATCGTCGGCGCATGAAAAGAATGCGGTATGACGAAAATGATTTTGACTTCGCGATTCTGTACATTGACAGTCTGGATACGTTTTATGTAATGCCGGAAGCTGTTTTTTCTTCATACAAAAGCGGGATAAGTCTGGTAGAGAAGAAAAAGAGGCAGCGTAAGCCGTTATCGGCAGACTATAAAGAGCGATGGGATTTGTTGTCCAAGTGGGCTGGTCAATCAGAAATGGTTGATTGAAACTTGTCAAATTCGGTGAAGCCTTCACCTCGCTAGGAATAGATTCACTAAGGTGAATAAATTTCTAGCGGGGAAAATGGTAATACCGAGCCAAGCCCGGCACTATTGTTAAATAGTGAAAGATTAGTGCTAGGAAGGTGTAGAGACTAGATGGCAGGCATCCTAACACATGATGGTGAGGATGAAGGTATAGTCCAGACTACAAATCCACAGTTTGTGGGGCAGCGAAAGCTGTAGTGGTACGCATAACCCAAAGGTCGTCCGTTCGAATCGGACCCCCGCTACCAAATTTAAAAAAGCCTATATACTGTTTGTATATAGGCTTTTTTAAATTTGATCCTGAGCGCTGTAAATACCTCTGGCATAAAGCGAAGGACCTTTTTTAGGGGCAAAGGGCATAGAGCAAAAACGGTTTACGGTTATCGGTTCACGGTAAACGGTGAAGAAATACATACTGTAAGACTACTGAAAAAATCCCGTAAACCATTAACCGTACACCGTAAACCGAATAATTACGGCATCTGGCAACTATTCTCCCCGTTAGTCCATTATAATCCTAAAAACATATTTTACCGGTAAAATAAATAGTGGATAAATGAGTCAATGTTAGTCAATAAAATAGCAAGATATTAGTCATTGACATTCTTCCAATATGTGATACAATATTTATGACTAAAGAAAGTCTTGATGGATTATTCCATCAAGATTAATTTTTGTGGTAATAGTTAATTAAATAAATAGTAAGAAATATGAAGGGGGATAAGACATGAATAGAAGCCTTATAGAGTGCAGACAGACAAATTACATTGATGAGCTTGATATGATCGCGGTATCGGTAAAGGATCTCAAGAGGCGATTAGGGCTCATGATGAATGAACAAAAAAGATCAAAGCTGTGGATCAAAAAAGAGCGTTATATTTGAGTCTGTTGAAAAATGTATTTTTCAACAGACTCATCCTGACCCCGCCCTGGCGGGGGAAGGATCTCAAAGGACCCTCGGGCGATATACCGAGGTTTTTTTATATTAAATGAGAACAAAGTGTGTTGGATCGATCTGAGGGAACAACCGGCAGGAGATGATCAGACAAGTACGATCTTTGCCGGAGGGAATCCGTTGAATCCGGGAGTGGCGCTTGCGCTTGAGTAAGCGCCAATATTTTTTACGTAGACAACATCCCCCACATAAAGCTCGGGGATCTCTTCATTTGCGGAGAGGGTATCGAGGGAATCACAGGTAGGGCCGGCGAGCGTGCTCAGGAATTTCTGGCCGCGCCTGAGCGTTTTGAATTCATACCTGCAGTGGTCGAAGACCATGCCGGAAAAATCCCCGTAAATACCGTCGTTCAGATAGTAATAGTTCTTGTTGTTCCTGAATGTCCGCCCGATGACCTGGGTGACCAGGATCCCGGCAGGACCCGACATGAAACGGCCCGGTTCAGCGATAAATTTCGTACCCCTGTCAAAGAGAGCCCTGGCCTGCTGCCGGATATGGCTTGCCATCCGCTCGAAGTTCACGCCGATCTCATTGTCGAAATGCTGGATCGGAAAACCGCCGCCGATATCGAGGATCTTAAGCGGCATGCCGTTTGCTTTCGCCTCTTTAAAGATGCCGGAGGCGAGCTCGATCGCCTGCAGATAATTCTCAACGTTCGTTGATTGACTTCCCACATGAAAACTTACGCCCGTCGGCACGAGCCCCAGAACTTTTGCCTTACGGAGGAAGAAGAACGCCTGTTCGGCATCGGCGCCGAATTTCAGAGAAAGCTCAATAACACTGCCGACATTGGCGACTTTGATGCGGACGAGGACGCGCGCTCCCGGAAAATGCTTGGCGATCTTGTAGAGTTCAGGTTCGTTGTCGAAGGTCATGAGCCGAACTCTCCGGCGCCTGGAGAAGGTGATATCCTCGTTCGACTTGATCGTATTCGCGAAGATGATCTTTGAGGGGGAACCGCCTAACTTGAGGACCTGGCGCATCTCTCCGGCGCTCGCGACATCGAAACCGGAACCGAGGCCGGCGAATGTCCTTATGATGCCGGGATACGGGTTTGCCTTGATGGCGTAGTAGGGGATGACCTCAGGGAGAGACTTGCGGAACCGCTTATATTGCCGTTCAAGGACGGCGCGCCTGATCAGCATGAACGGCGTGCGATGTTTTTTGAGCATCGCCCTGATCAGATTCTCGATGCCGGCGGAGACGGTATTATTACCGGATCCGATCACATCGGGCTTAGGCTTTTGCTGTCTCGAGCTCTTTTTTGCGCGCGTCATAGACATTAAGCCGTTGTTTTGGGTCAACGAGAAAAGTCGCGAACTGCCAGACGTCTTTTTCATTCGGCCTGGCTACGTCGAATTTAGTGAATTTTGTGTTCAGGTTCTTTAGCGGCGTCCAATCCGAAGTTTGCGATACGAACGGTTTGATATACGGGGTCGAGACCTTAAGGATATCCTCGTGATCGATGTCATCGGGTAGACAGAAGCCCCGGCTCGGGTTCTCGATCATCCATAGAGCCGCCGCGACGACCGAAATCGCGACTTGCAGAGTCGTGGCGTTCTGGTGGGGAACGAGCTTGCGGGTCTCGTGAATATCCAGGAGACTACCGGTCCACCAGGAGTTAAAGTCATGGCCCATTAAGAGGACGCCCAGTTCGTCTCTTCCATCGATGATCTCGTCGTTCATAATACGCTGTTTCTTTTGGAGATCGAACTGGCGCATTTCGAGTTCATGGAGCGAATTGATGGCGGCATCGCACGGACAATACGCGTAATGAACCGTCGGCCGGTAGACGGCCTCTCCGTTCTCGGTGACCGTGAGGCGGTCCGAGATACTGAACGCTTCCCCGTGGCGGATGACCATGCCGGTTATCTCGCCGCAGGGGACCCATGAACGGACCCATGTCCTCATGCCGAGCGATGTGAGGCAGATCTGGTTCCTGGGGCCGACTTTATGGAAGAAGGCGTTATTCGGGATAAGATATTCATGCGTCCCCCAGCCGAGTTCCGCCGGCGCGACGCCCTCCTCAAAGAACCCTTCAATGCTCCAGGTATTGACGAATTCGTTGATCTCTTTCGGCTTGTTCGTGATCTGGGTGTCGCGTTCGCTGATATGAATGGTCTTGACGCCCTCAAGCTGAGCGAGCCGGGCGAAATTCCTGCCGGTAAGCGCTTTTTCAAGATCATTTCTTCTCGGATCCGCCGATTTCTCCTTCAGGATCTTATCCGCGATGTCGATAAGCGCGTGTTTCGTGAAATGAGAAACAAGGCCCGGGTTGGCGCCGTGGTCGACGATCGCGGTCGTGCCGTTATTGTCACCCCATCCCTTGACTACTTTTCGGAGATCCATATGTCTGGCATAGAGGGTATAGCGGGTCGGGTCGTTCCGCTGGGAATCCTTATAAGGGTCCCATTCTTCAACTGAGGTGTTGGCGTAAAGCACTTTGTTTTCGCGGCACCAGTTGAGCATTGAGATACATTCGATGTTCCATGCCAGGTCGATGATCATGTCTCCGGGGCCGACGTATTTGGCCAGGAGTTCTTTATAATTGTCGACGGTAACCCGGTCCATCACGTACCGTACGCCTTTATCGAGGGCGTCTTTGACGCGCGGTCGGTTATCGGCATAATCCATGATCGTGATATTTGACGCCGGCATGTCGATGAGTTTTAAAACGAGCGGGATCGCGCATTGCGAGACGGATCCGCATCCGATAATAAGAAGTTTCCCGTTAAACTTCATAGCTGAGACCTCCTGTTGTCTCTATCAAAAGTGAAATTGATCAGTATCTGATTATAGCACTATTCATTTTGTTTTGGAAAGAAAATATTATTACTGTGCGAAGTGCGTCATTGCGAGCGAAGCGAAGCCTGCCTGCCGGCAGGCAGGCAATCTCCCGAGCGTAGTCCTGAGTCCTTCGACGCTGCTCAGGATGATTCGAAGGATGATGAGCAAGCACTGAGCCTGTCGAAGTGCCTGTCGAATCACTTGTCGAAGGACGAAGCGAGGGCCTCCGTAATGATTCTGATTGAGATTGCTTCGTCGACCTCGCGTTGCTCGGTCTTCTCGCAATGACGAGAAAGCGAGTTAATGCGTCTCATTCTGCCACTCGCCAAGCTTGACAATAGCAAGTGCTATTGCTATCATGAAGTTTCTATCCTGTACATGGAGCGTGTGCGATGAAATATATCTATCTCGACAATAACGCGACGACAGAAATGCGGAAAGAAGTGCTCGACGCGATGATCCCGTATTTGAGCGAGCATTACGGGAACCCTTCGAGCGTTCACCGGCCCGGGCGGAAGACGCACGCGGCGATCGATGAGGCCCGCGCGTCGGTGCGCGGCCTCATTGCCGCGGAACGCGACGACGAGATCTATTTTACGTCAGGCGGAACCGAATCGAACAATCTGGCGATCAAGGGAGTTGCCCACGCTTTGCGCGCGAGAGGTACCCACATTATTACGAGCTCGGTAGAGCATTATTCGGTCCTGAACGCGTGCAAGTTCTTAGAGGGCGAGGGATTCCGTGTTACGTATGTTCCGGTCGATCGGTACGGTTGTGTCGATCCAAAACAGGTTACAAAGGCGATAACCGATCAGACCATTCTTATTTCCGTTATTTTCGCCAATAACGAGGTCGGGACCATTGAGCCGATCGGGGAGATCGGCTGTATCGCGAAAGAGCGCGGGATCGCATTCCACACTGACGCGGTCCAGGCCGCCGGAAAGATCCCGATCGATGTCGCGCGGCTCAATATCGACCTCCTCTCGGTGTCGGCCCACAAATTCTACGGCCCGAAGGGCTCCGGCGCGCTTTATATCAAAAAAAAGACGTCGATCACGCCGCTTTCGCACGGTGGGCACCACGAGCGGAATATGCGCGCCGGGACGGAAAATGTCGCCGGTATTGTCGGCCTGGCTGTTGCGGCGGCGCTCGCGAATGAAAAACTCGCCGTGGACGCTGAGAAGACCCGGCGCTTACGCGACCTGTTTGAGCAAGGGGTCCTCGAAAAGATACCCAATGTAGCCGTGCACGGCCACCCGGAGAAGCGGCTTCCCAACACATCGAACATAAGCTTTCGTTTCGTGGAGAACGAGTCCGTGATCCTGAATCTCGACATAGAAGGTATAGCGGTATCGAGCGGTTCGGCCTGCACATCCGGCAGTCTTGAGACATCCCATGTCTTACAGAGTATGGGTATCCCTCCCGATGAAGCGGGGAGCGCCGTTCGGTTTTCGCTGGGCAGGCACACCGGGGAGGGCGAGATACAGCATCTCCTTAATACGCTTCCGGGTATTATCGAGCGGCTGCGCGATATGTCTCCGTCCGGGCGTTGTTAGGATTTACGGGAACGTCCCCCAGAACTGACGATTGGCAACTGGCATCTGACAACTAAATTTACAGGGGTGTCCCCTTGGGGAACGTCCCTCAGCGAGTCAATTCGACCGGAGCCGAATAGTTGACTAATAAGGGGATAACGTAGTATAATAAAGACAGTCCAAAACAGGGATTTTTAGAGGTTTTATTTGTCATATAGATATAAGACGAAGCGTGAGATTAGAAAGGAGATCTACAAGAAACTGGCTGCTCAACCGCCGTCACTGCGCGGCGAAAAGAGCAGAGCTATAAAAGAAAAGCTTTTTCAAGAGAAGGCGTTTCAGAAAGCAACGTGCGTGATGTTTTACGTCTCGATGGACGAAGAAGTTGATACGTGCGGCATGATCGATGATACACTCAAGATGGGAAAGCGAGTTTGCGTTCCGGTTATTATGGAGCATATAAAAGAATTAAAGGTTTCGGAAGTGCGCAATAGGTTAGAGGACCTCGAAAGAGGCCGTTACGGGATCTATCAGCCGAAAGAGTCATGCGAAAGATCGGTTCCTCTGAATGACATAGATGTAATTATTGTGCCCGGTGTTGCCTTCGATAAAAAGAACGGGAGGATCGGCCGCGGCCAGGGGTATTACGATAGGTTCTTGCGTCAACTTCCTCCGGATACGAAAAAGATCGGACTCGCCTTTGACTTTCAGGTCGCTGAAAGCCTTCCCACTGAATCCCACGATGTACCGTTAGACGAGATCATCACAGCATAACAACATAGCGCGGCCCCATGCGCAACGCGAACGGCGTATTGTTCCGCCCGGTCCTTACCGCGGCGTTACCCGTTCTCATCGAACAGCGGGGTTCAGCGCCATGATGACCATAGACAGGAGGTACCACCATGCAGCAACAGGATACGACGTTGATTTACATTGGACTGGCGGGTCTCGGCGCGATCTTTTTTATTCTGACGGGGTATCTGCTGAGGAAATTTCATGTCAGCAGGAAGATCAAAAAAGCCGAACAGAAGAGCAAACAGATCGTGCTGAGCGCGAAGACTCAAGCCGAGGAACTGCGGCACAAGGCGGAGCTCGAATCAAAGGACCTGCTTTTAAAGACAAGAACGGAATTCGAAAAAGAATCGAAAGAACGGCGGCAGGAATTATTGACGCTCGAACGACGGTTGATACAGCGCGAGGAGAACATTGACCGGAAAGTCGATATTATCGATCGAAAAGAGAAGGAGTTGGAGCGAAAGCAGAGCGTACTTTCCGCGAAGGAGCGCAGCGCCCGGCAGAAGGACGAAGAGCTTGACCGGATCCTGCAGGAAGAGAAAGAGAATCTTCAGCGTGTTTCCGGTATGAGCAGGGAAGAAGCGAAGCAGCTCCTCCTGCGGAGGATGGAAGATGAAGTAAAGCAGGAAGCGGCGATCATGATCAAGCGGGTCAGCGATGAGGCGCGGGAGAAGGCCGATAAGGAAGCCAGGAAGATCATCGGCCTGGCGATCCAGAAGTGCGCGGCGGAACATACGGTTGAATCGACCGTCAGCGTGGTCCACCTTCCGAGCGATGAGATGAAGGGCAGGATCATCGGCAGAGAAGGCAGGAACATCAGGGCTCTCGAGGTCGCCACCGGTATCGACGTTATTATTGACGATACGCCGGAAGCTGTTATTCTGTCGGGATTCGACATGGTGCGCAGAGAGATCGCCAAGATCTCTCTTGAGCGTTTGATCGAGGACGGGAGAATACACCCCGGCAGGATCGAGGAAGTCGTCGAGAAGGTGAAGAAGGAGATGGACAAATCGATCCGTGAGGAAGGAGAGAAGGCCATATTCGATGCGGGCCTCCACCGGATACACCCTGAGATCGTGCGGCTCATCGGAAGGTTGAAGTATCGTACGAGCTACGGCCAGAATGTTCTCCAGCATTCGAAAGAAGTCGCGTATCTGATGGGTGTCATGGCGAATGAGCTGAAACTCGATTATAGTCTGGCGAAGCGGATCGGGCTGCTCCACGATATCGGAAAAGCGGTCAGCCACGAGATGGAGGGGACCCACGCGAAGATCGGGTCGGACCTGGCGAAGAAATTCGGCGAGTCGGACCATGTGGCGCACGCGATCGAGGCGCACCACCAGGATATCGATCCACGGACGCTTCTTGCGGTGCTGGTACAGGCGTCAGACGCGATCAGCGCGTCGCGGCCCGGCGCCCGGAGAGAGACGCTCGAGACGTACATAAAGCGGCTGGAGAAGCTGGAGGCGATCGCCGACTCGTTCAAGGGCGTCGAAAAAGCCTTCGCGATACAGGCCGGACGCGAGATACGCATTATGGTGCAGCCGGAGAAGATCAACGATGCTCAGTCCGCCGTTCTTGCCCGCGACATCACCAAACGGATCGAGGAGGGGCTCGAATATCCCGGCCAGATCAAAGTGACCGTGATCCGGGAGACGAGGGTGGTTGAGTACGCCAAATAAGTCGCAAGTCGCAAGACGCAAGACGCACGTTGTCGCAAGAGTTTTCGTTTTTTCTTGCGACCTGCGACCTGCAACTTGCGCCCAATGAGGTTACTATGAAGATACTATTCATCGGCGACATCGTCGGTTCGCCCGGACGGAAGGCGATCAAAGAACTCCTCCCGAAGATCAAAAATAGGGAGAATATCGATTTTGTTATCGCGAATTGCGAGAATGCCGCCGGCGGCAGCGGTATTACCGGCCCGACAGCCGATGAACTGTTCAAAAATAAGATCGACGTCCTGACTTCCGGCGACCACATCTGGAAGAAGAAGGAGATCGTCGAAAGGATCGACGCGGATACCAGGATCCTGCGCCCCGCGAATTACCCGAGCGGTTCCCCGGGGTTCGGCGCCGCGGTTTTTGAGTCGCGCGGCGGCGTCAAAATAGGGGTCGTTAATTTGATCGGCCGTATCTTCATGCAGGCGCTCGACTGCCCCTTCAAAGCCGCCAAGCAGGAGATCGCGCGGATCAAGGACGCCGCTTCCGTGATCATCGTCGATGTTCATGCTGAGGCGACCAGTGAGAAGATCGCGCTCGGCTGGTACCTCGACGGACTTGTCAGCGCGGTACTCGGGACGCATACGCATGTTCAGACCGCCGATGAGAAGATCCTCCCGGAAGGCACCGCGTTCATATCCGATGTCGGTATGACGGGGCCCTTTGACTCCGTTATCGGCAGGAAGAAGGAACAGGTCCTCACCCGCTTTATAACACAGATGCCGGCGCGGTTCGAGATGGCTGAGAACGACATTCAGCTGCACGGCGTCGTGATCGATATCGACGAAAACTCCGGAAAGGCGCGCTCGATACTGCGGATCCAGGAAAAATTAGAGGCCATCTAATAAATTTCTTTGATGGCCTCGTATTGCGAGGAGGCTTTTTGGCCGACGAAGCAATCTAAGAACTACTTGAAATAACTATTAATGAAAACAACTTCAAACATAACCCCCGGTAGCGAATAATAATGCCGTTCATAATTGCCGAAAAATACCGTCTTAACGCGGTCGTATGGAAGGCCGCGATCGAGACACCCGAGATCGCCCGTAACGCCAAACCCGGCCAGTTCGTCGTTATCAGGCTTCATCAGAAAGGTGAACGGATCCCCCTTACCATAACCGGTACCGATCCACAAGCCGGGACCATTTCGGTCATATTTCAGGAAATCGGAAAGACGACGAAACAGTTCGGGCTCTTTCAGAAGGGTGACCCGATCACCGATTGTATCGGCCCGCTCGGCCACCCGACCGATTTTGGAAACGTCGGCAGCGTCATTCTTGTCGCCGGCGGCGTTGGGACCGCGGAGATCCTGCCGATCGCGCGGTACGCCTCGGCGGAGGGCAACCGGACGACCGCGATCATCGGCGCGCGGAACAAGGGCCTCGTGATCCTTGAGGACGAGCTTCGAAGCATCGTTGACGAGCTCGTTGTGACGACCGATGACGGGTCGCACGGCAGAAAAGGGCTCGTTACCGGGCCGCTTGCCGAGAAGATCGAAAAAGAACGGTTCGATCTCGTCTATTGCGTCGGCCCCGATATCATGATGAAGGCGGTCTGCGACACAACGAAACCGCGCGGCTTAAAAACGATCGTTTCGCTCGACGCCAATATGGTTGACGCGACCGGGATGTGTGGAACGTGCCGCGTGACGGTCGGCGGAAAAATGAAATTTTCCTGTGTCGACGGCCCGGAATTTGACGGCCATTGTGTTGATTGGGATGAATTTTTAAAGAGACAGAAGCGGTTTTCGTCTGAAGAGGCGCGGTCGCTTGAGGCTTTCGAGAGGGAACGATGCCCAAAGTGCCGATGAGGGAGCAGCCCGCCGAAGAGCGGGTCAAGAATTTCGAGGAGGTCGCCCTCGGCCTCACTGAGGCGGAAGCGGTCAAAGAGGCGAAGCGGTGCCTTGAGTGCGGGAAACCCGCCTGTTCGGCCGGATGTCCCGTCGAGATCGATATTCCGGCTTTTATCAGCGCGATCGCGAAAAGTAATTTCAAACAGGCGATCGAAAAGCTGCGCGAAAAGAACTCGCTTCCCGCTGTCTGCGGAAGGGTCTGTCCTCAGGAGGACCAGTGCGAAAAGCTTTGCATTCTTTCAAAGAAGGACGCGCCCGTCGGGATCGGGAACCTTGAACGCTTCGCGGCGGATTACGAATTTTCACATAAGACTAAGGAACAAGATTCTCCGAACCGTAAACCGTTAACCGTAAACCGTGAACCGTCAGTTAAAGTAGCGGTTATCGGAAGCGGCCCTTCCGGAATCACCTGTGCCGGCGATCTTGCCAGGATGGGGTACAATGTTACAATGTTTGAATCGCTCCATGCGCCGGGCGGCGTTCTGATATACGGGATCCCCGAATTCAGGCTTCCGAAAAAGATCGTTCAAACCGAAGTAGACTATGTTTGCTCGCTCGGCGTCGATGTCAGGACCAATATCCTGGTGGGAAGGACGACAACGCTTGACGATCTGAGAGCGCAAGGGTACGCCGCGTTCTTTGTCGGAACGGGAGCGGGCCTGCCGTATTTTTTGGGGATCGACGGCGAAGGGCTGAACGGAGTTTACTCCGCGAACGAGTTCCTGACGAGAATAAATTTAATGAAGGCGTATCATTTTCCCGAATACGATACCCCGGTCAGGGTCGGCCGGCGGGTCGGCGTCATCGGCGCGGGAAATGTCGCGATGGATTCCGCCCGGTGCGCGAAGCGATTGGGAGCGGAAGAGGTCTCCATTATTTACCGAAGGACCGAAACGGAGATGCCCGCCCGTATCGAGGAGGTAGAGCGCGCGAAAGAAGAGGGGATCAGGTTCGAGCTTCTCACGAACCCGGTCCGATTGGTCGCCGACGGATCCGGATGGGTCAAACAGGCTGTTTGTATGCGAAATGAGCTGGGTGAACCCGATAGTTCGGGACGGCGCCGGCCTGTTCCGATCAAAAGGTCGGAATTCACCATCGATATCGATACGATCGTCTGCGCGGTCGGACAGGGGCCGAATCCGCTGCTTCTGTCGACCCTGCCTGATTTGAAATTGACCGGAAAAGGTACTATAATAACTGACAGTGATTGCGCGACGTCTCTTGACGGGGTCTTTGCCGGCGGAGATATTGTTACGGGGGCGGCAACGGTCATAGAGGCGATGGGCGCCGGGAAAAAAGCCGCTCGCGGGATCGACAGATATTTAAAAAGTCACCAGTCACCAGCGACCAGTCGCCAGTAGTTGCCAGTGTCCGACAATGGCCTATAGTCATTACTGCTGGCAACTGGCAACTGGAGACTGGCGACTAAACAGCGATTGCTAATCTTATGGTTAATGACCAAGTAAAGATCTACTCTGTCAGCGAGATAACGCGCTCTGTCCGCGTGCTTCTTGAAGACGCGTACCGCGACGTTTGGGTCGAAGGGGAGGTATCCAATTTTCGGCTCCATACGTCGGGCCATATGTATTTCGTATTAAAGGACGCAGCGAGCGTTCTCCGATGCGCGATGTTCAGAGGGGCGAACCAGCGGCTTAAGTTCACGATTGATAACGGCATGAAGGTCGTCTGTTTCGGTTCCGTCAGCGTGTATGAACCGCGGGGCGAATATCAGTTGATCGTCAGAGACCTCGAGCCGAAAGGCCTTGGCGCGCTGCAGCTCGCGTTTCAGCAGCTGAAGGAGCGGCTCCTGAAAGAAGGGCTCTTCGATGAATCCCGGAAACGCGTGATCCCAATGCTGCCGTATCGTATCGGCGTTGTAACGAGCCCGACGGGCGCCGCCATACGGGATATCATGAATGTTGCCAAGCGCCGGTTCTCGAATATCGAGATCATTATCAATCCCGCGCAGGTACAGGGCGCGCAGGCTTCGGCAGAGATCGCCAAAGCGGTGGGAGAATTCAACGAATGGAACAGGACCCTTCCGGCCGACCGTAAGGTCGATTGTCTGATCGTCGGGCGCGGCGGCGGGAGCCTTGAGGACCTCTGGGCGTTCAACGAAGAGGTTGTCGCGCGCGCGATCGCAGCAAGCGAGATCCCTGTGATCAGCGCCGTCGGGCACGAGATCGATCACTGCATCAGCGATTTTGTCGCTGATAAGAGAGCGCCGACCCCGTCCGCGGCGGCGGAGATGATCCTGCCGAGAAAAGAAGAGCTTGTTGAGACGATCAAGATCCTTTCAAGACGGATGAAGAACGCCGTCGTTTCGAAGATCGATCTGCTCGGGGAGCGTCTTTTGGCGCTCAAGTCGACGTACGCGCTGCGGCAGCCGGTCAATCTTCTCAGGCAGTACCAGCAGCGCGTCGATGAACTTGGGCGGAACCTCTTCCGGGCGGTTGGCCATCTTCTGGAGACGAACAACGAGTGTGTTAAGCGGCTCAGCGGAAAGCTTGATGTTTTGAGCCCGACAGCGATCCTGAAGCGGGGGTACAGCATTACAATGGATCTCTCGACCGGCCGGATCGTCAGGGACGCCGGATCGCTGGAGGCCGGGAATGAGGTCAGGACGCTGCTCGGAAAAGGGGCGTTCGTGGGTAGGGTGGAGAAGGTGGAACGGTAATTAGAAGTAACAGCGGATTTTGTATCTAGTATCTTGTATCTAGTATCTGAGGGAATATCTACTATAGTCCATATACAAGATCCGAATGATGATCCGGTGTGCTAGATATCCCGCAGTGGCGGGATCCCGCAAACCTTTTACAATTGGGCGGGACAAGATACCAGATACTAGATACGATTATATAAAGAAGGGGACTACAGCCATGGCTGAACCAAAATTCGAAGAGGCGCTGAAAAAACTTGAAGCGATCGTTGACGAACTTGAGTCGGGCGATGTCTCCCTGGATGGCGCTCTGAAGAAACATGAAGACGGTGTCAGGCTTGTAAAGATCTGTGAAAAGAAACTGGAGCACGCGCGGAAGAAGGTCGAGCTTCTCTCGAGATCGGATGACGGGTCATTTGAGCTGACCCCGTTCGGGGAAGATGGAGCCGGGGAGGAGCCGAAGCGGCAGGGATCTTCGAAAAAGAGAAAGAAGATATAGCGTTCTATGTCAGAAATTAGAAAGTACCTGAGAGGACAACGGATCAAGGTCGACAGCGCGCTTAACAGGTATCTACCGCCGAAAAGAGAACCACCGCGGGATGTCCACAGCGCTATGAGGCACAGCGTCTTTGGCGGCGGCAAGAGAATACGGCCGATCCTCGCGATCGAATCGTGCCGTACCTGCGGGGGGAAGCTTTCGGATGTGATGAGCGCCGCGTGCGCGATCGAGCTCGCGCACTCGTATTCGCTGGTGCACGACGATCTGCCCTCGATGGATGATGACGATCTCAGGCGCGGCAAGCTGACCGCCCACAGAAAATTCGGCGAGGCGGCCGCTATTCTTGCCGGCGACGCGCTTCTGACGCTATCGTTCCGTATTTTGGCTTCGGGAAAGGATCCCCGCCGCGGCATTCGCGTGGCCGGGGAGCTGGCAGACGCCATCGGAACGCGCGGCATGATCAGAGGACAGGCCGACGATCTGAGGACACGGCGGGGTCCGATCCCGTTTTCGCGTATCGAGGCGATCAACGCGAATAAGACCGCGGCCCTGATCCGCGCGTCGCTCAGGATCGGCGCCATCGCCTCCGGCGCCTCGACAAAAAAGATCGACGCGATGTCGGATTTCGGATACGCGGCGGGATTATTATTCCAGTTTACCGACGATATACTTGACCGTGAACGGTATATCCGCGATCTCGGCCCGAAAAAGACACTTCTGAAAGCGGCGGCGTACCGGGACGAGGCGGAGCGTTCCCTGAAGATCTTCGGCTCGAAGGCGGATCGTTTACGGGCAATGGCGGAGTACATTTTAAAAAGGGATCGATAAGCATGGAGAGCATTCTCGACACAATAAACGAACCGAAAGATCTGAAGGTTGTTCCTCTCAAGAAGCTTCCGCAGCTTGCCCGGGAGATCAGAGAAGAGATCGTTCAGACGATATCCCAAACAGGCGGCCACCTGGCGCCGAGCCTCGGTACCGTGGAGATCACGATAGCGCTTCATTATGTTCTCGACGCTCCGCGCGATACGATACTCTGGGATGTGGGGCATCAGTCGTACGCCCATAAGATATTGACCGGCCGGAGAAAGCGGTTTTCCACGATCAGGCAGTTGGGCGGGATATCGGGTTTTCCGAACAGGAACGAGAGTAAATACGATATCGTGACCTGCGGCCACAGCTCGACGGCGATCTCGGTCGGGTTGGGGCTCGCCCTGGCGAGGGACCTTAAGAAAGAGAAGAAAAAGGTCGCGGTTGTTATCGGGGACGCCGCGCTGGCGGGCGGGATGTCGTTCGAGGCGCTGAATCACGCCGGGCAGTTAAAAAAAGACCTTATGGTCATTCTGAACGATAATGAATTTTCAATATCTCCCGCTGTCGGCGCTCTTTCGGGCTATCTGAACAGGATCATTACGAATCCCATCTATAATAAGGTCCGTAAGGATGTCGAACGGCTATTGAAGCGGATCCCCCGGTTCGGCTTCAAGGCGTACCGGTCCGCGCGGAAGCTCGAAGAGGGCTTGAAGAACCTTCTCATTCCCGGAATACTCTTTGAAGAGCTCGGCTTCAGGTATTTCGGCCCGATCGACGGCCATAATATCCCGCTCCTCGTTTCTACCTTGAAGAACCTCGCTAAGCTGAGCGAGCCGATCCTGATCCACGTCGTTACCAAAAAAGGAAAAGGGTACAAGTTCGCCGAAGAGAATCCGAGCGCGTTCCATGGGACGTCTCCTTTTTCCGTTGAAACCGGAAAGAAGGTTCACGCGGATACCGGCGGCATGAAGACGTTTACCGCCGCCTTCGGCGAGAAGATCGTTTCGCTCGCCCGGGAGAACAGCAGTATCCTCGGGATAACCGCGGCAATGCCGGAGGGAACGGGGCTCGCGCGGTTCGCCTCGATGTTTCCCGAACGGTTCTTCGACGCCGGTATCGCCGAACAGCACGCGGTCGGCTTGGCGGGCGGGTTTGCGCTCGGCGGATTTCGTCCGGTCGTGGCGATCTATTCGACGTTCCTGCAGCGGGGATACGACCAGATCATCCACGACGTAGCGCTGCAGAATCAGCCGGTCGTCTTCTGTCTTGATCGGGCGGGAATCGTCGGCGAGGACGGCCCGACGCACCACGGGCTCTTTGATATTCCGTTCCTGCGGCACGTCCCCAATCTTACCGTAATGGCGCCGAAGAGCCCCGAGGAGCTCGAGGCAATGCTGGAATTCTCACTTTCCCGCGCGGCGGGGCCTGTCGCGATCCGTTATCCGCGGGGAACGCTGCTGTATCGAAAGGCGATGCCCGTGGGGCCGATCGAGTACGGGAAGGCCGAAGTATTACGGGAAGGGAAAGACGTTATTCTGTTTGCCGTGGGGAGCATGGTTGAACAAGCGCTCGAGATCCAGGAGCTTTTGCTGAAGCGGCGTGTGCATGCCACTGTTGTCAACGCCCGATTCATAAAACCCCTTGATGAGGAACTTTTAGAGCAGCTTCTCGGAAGAACAAAAAAGATGGTCGTTCTCGAAGAGGGGTGCATTGAGGGCGGTTTCGGCAGCGCGATACTCGAATTTCTCAGCAGGGAAAACCTGCAGGGCCTTCGCGTTAAGCTGATCGGACTTCCGAGTAAATTCATAGAACACGGCAAGCGGGAGGAGCTCTTTTTAAAGTATAACTTGACACCGAGTGCCGTTTGTGATGTCATTAATAGAGAAGTATTGCAGCGATAATCTATACCTAAACTTCAACGGGTCGATATGCCGAAGATAAAGATCGATATAGTGAAATGCAAAGGATGCTACCTTTGCCTGGCGAATTGCCCGAGCGGGTTGATCAAAATAGCCAAGAAGATGAACGCCAAAGGGGTCAAGCCGGCCGAATTCACGAAGGGAAAGTGTACGGGGTGCACGATGTGCGCGTTGATCTGCCCAGAGTGCGCGATTGAAGTGTATAAGTAGAAAATATTAAGTTGCCAGTTACCAGTTGCCAGTTTTCAGTGCAAAAAAGAAAAAAGAAAAGAATGATCAACAGAACGTTTTTTGTTCAAAAACCACACTAATAAAACGGATTAAGGTATGGCGCGGAAGATACTGATGTGCGGAAATGAAGCGTGCGGAGAAGGCGCGGTAGCGGCCGGCTGTGATCTGTACGCGGGATATCCGATCACCCCGCAGAATGAACTTACCGCCTATCTGGCGAAGCGAATGCCGGAGGCCGGCAAGGTCTTTATACAATCCGAAAGCGAGATCGCCGCGATCAATATGGTCTTCGGAGCGTCGGTTATCGGCGCGCGCGCCATGACTTCGTCATCGAGCCCCGGGATCAGCCTGAAACAGGAAGGTATTTCGTACCTCTTCGGATGCGAGCTTCCGGCGGTTGTCGTTAATGTCCAGCGCGGCGGACCGGGGCTCGGCAATATTTCCCCTTCCCAGGCGGATTATTTTCAGGCTACCAAAGGGGGAGGGCATGGTGATTATCATATGATAACACTTGCGCCCGCAAGCGTTCAGGAGATGTTCGAATTTACGTATACCGCGTTCGATCTTGCGGATAAATACAGAGGCCCCGTTATGATCCTCGCTGACGGATTATTGGGCCAGATGATGGAGCCGGTCGATATACGCCTCCGGTCGGAACCGAGGAAGACCGCGAAACCTTGGGCTCTCACCGGATGCAAGGGGAGGCCGCCGAATATTATCAGATCGCTCTATCTGGGAGAAGGCGTTCTGGAACGGCAGAATATAAAATTACAGGAGAAATTTAAATTTATAAAGAAGAACGAAGTACGATGCGAGACCTGTTTTCAGCGGGATAGCGATATTGTCCTGATCGCGTACGGCTCTATCGCAAGGATCGCGAGATCCTGTATGGAAAAAGCGAGGAAGAGCGGCATTAAAGTCGGGCTGGTGCGGCCCATCAGCCTCTGGCCGTTCCCGAGCGCTATTATACGGGAACTCAGCGAGAAGAGGAAACGTTTTCTGGTCGTTGAGATGAGCGCCGGACAGATGCTCGAGGATGTTCTGCTTGCGGTCGAAGGGAGGACCCGGGTGGAGTTCTTCGGAAAGCTGGGCGGCGCCATACCGCAGGAATACGAGATCACGGCTAAGATACGGGAGCTTGCCGGACTGGGCGCTGGATCGGAGGTTCGATAAAACATGGACATTGTCTTTACGAAGCCGGAGAGTCTCTATGCGGCTGAGACCCACTACTGCGCCGGATGCGGACACGGGATCGTTCATCGGATCATCTGCGAGGTTATTGATGAGCTTGGTATCCGCGAACGAACGGTTGGTATCGCGCCGGTTGGATGCGCCGTTATCGCGTATGACTACTGGAACTTCGACGTTACCGAGGCGGCTCACGGACGCGCGCCGGCGGTCGCGACCGGGATCAAGCGCGTGCGGCCGGAAACTTTTGTCTTTACTTATCAGGGTGACGGGGATCTTGCCGCGATCGGGACCTCGGAAATAATCCATGCCGCGAACCGCGGAGAGAACATCTCCGTTGTCTTTGTGAACAACGGCGTATATGGTATGACCGGCGGCCAGATGGCGCCGACAACGATCGCCGGACAGAAAACAACGACGACGGTCTACGGAAGAAACCCGCGGCGAGAGGGGTATCCCTTTAAGATCCTGGAGATGATGGCGGTTCTGCCCGGCGCGCGATATCTTGAACGCGTTTCCGTGCACTCCTCGCATGAGGCGCTGCGTACGAAGCGGGCGATCCGGAAATCGTTCAACGCGCAGCTTACCGGAAAAGGGTTCTCGATGGTTGAGGTGTTGTCCATGTGCCCGACATACTGGGGCATGAACTCCGTACAGTCAGCGGACCGGATCAAGAACGAGATCTCTACGTTCTATCCGATCGGGGTCGTGAAGAGTTTTTAATATGAATAAGAAAAAAACAAAAATAAAAAAGAGAACTACGAATAAAAAAAATTCATCCGGACGCCGGGAGGGCCCGAAGAAGAGCTTGCCCGTGACGGTCAGCGTCTATAAGACAGGGAGCTCCGGATGCGAGGAGATCCTCTGCGCGGGGTTTGGCGGGCAAGGGATCATGTTTATGGGGAAACTCCTGGCGCAATCGGGACTCATCGATTCGATGAGCGTTACCTGGATGCCGTCCTACGGCGCCGAGGTACGGGGCGGCACGGCGCATTCGATGGTAAAGATCGGCGAATCGCCGATCCCGAGCCCGACAATCGCTCAGCCGACGATCTGTGTTGTCATGAACAAGCCGTCGCTCCAGAAATTTTTTGAACGGGTCCGTCCGGGCGGGTTCCTGCTCGTCAATACAACGCTGATCGACGGTTCGCCGAAGCGCGGCGATATAACGGTATTGAACGTTCCGGTAACGGGGATCGCCTCAAAACTGGGAACGGTCAAAGTGGCGAACATGGTCGCTATCGGAGCGCTCATCAGAAAGACACGGCTCTTCTCGATCAAGACGATCATGGCCGCTCTTCAGGCGCTCCTGGAAGATAAGGGAGAGGATATTTTTCTGTTGAACAAAAAAGCGTTTGAGGCCGGATACCGGTCGGTGAGGGGGTAGCCTTGCCGTCAGCATCAGTGCGCGTGCGTTTTGCTCCGAGTCCGACGGGGCATCTTCATATCGGGAGCGCGAGGACCGCGCTCTTTAATCAGCTTTTTGCTAAGAACAATGAGGGGCACTTTTTTCTGCGTATCGAGGATACCGACGCTTTGCGGTCCGACGAGAAATATCTCGCGGAGATCCTCGATTCCCTGCGGTGGCTCGGCATAACGTGGGACGGGGAGCCGACCTATCAGAGTAAACAGCACGATCTCTACCGGGGATACGCCGAGACGCTTTGTGACAGACATTTCGCGTACCGGGACGGGGACGCTATTATCCTGACGGTTGACGACGCGGGTGAAGTGAGTTTCTTTGATCTGGTCCGCGAGAAGATAACCGTCAAAAAATCAGAGATCAAGGACCAGGTCCTGATCAAGTCGGACGGCACACCGACGTATAATTTTGCCTGTGTTATCGACGACGCCGATATGGCGATCACGCATGTTATCCGGGGCGAAGATCATATCTCCAATACGCCGAAGCAGCTTCTTCTCTATCAAGCGCTGGGCCTGGAGCCTCCGCAGTTCGCGCATATCCCGCTTATCTTGAGCAAGGACGGAGGCCGGATGTCCAAGCGTCACGGCGCCACAAGTATTTCGGAATACCGGGCGATGGGGTATTTACCGGAAGCGCTTGTCAATTTTCTGTCGCTGTTGGGATGGTCGCCGGGCGATGACCGGCAGATCCTTTCGCGTGAGGAGACGGTCCGGGATTTCTGTCTTGAGAACGTTCATCGAGCGGGAGCCGTGTTCGACATCGACAAATTGAACTGGATGAACGGACAATATATCATGAAGCTCTCTCGCGAAGAGCTTGTGGCGCGGATCGCCGGTTTTCTAAAAGAGAAGAACGTTGTTTCCGAAGCGGTCGACATAAAAAAACTCGCCGAGGTCGTCGCGATGTACCGGGAACGCGCAAAAACCTTGAGCGATTTTGAATCTGTTTATAGAATATTTTTCGGCGGCACATTTGAGTATATCGAAAAAGCCGTTACGAAACACCTGAAAGACACAGACCGCGCGATCTTTCAGGAATGGCATACGAAACTTCAGAGTGTCGATCCTTTTGATAAGGGGAATATCGAACAGGCGCTGCGCGGAATGGCCGATGAAAAAGGCATCAAACCGGCAAAACTCATTCATCCGACGCGCGTCGCGATCAGCGGAACGGACATTGGCGCGGGCCTCTTTGAGATGATGGAGATCCTCGGTAAAGATACGGTATTGAAACGGATCAGGAGTTCGATCGAAACGTTTGTTCAGCAGCGGATTTAAGTCGCAAGCTGCCAGATACCAGTTGCCAGAAAAAGAATTTTCAAGTTGTACTACTACGTTGTAAAGTTAATTCTTGAACCTTTGTTATTCCCGCGCAAGCGGGAATCCAGTCCCAACTCCCCGCTTTTCAGCCGAAGGCTGATCCGCCTCCGGCGGACGCGGGGACAAGTTCCGTGGGGATGACAGTGGTAAAAAATTTATTTAACAACGCGCTAGTGTGTTTTTT
>JBDRSA010000039.1:0-2204 GCA_043825275.1 Candidatus Omnitrophota bacterium | reverse complement strand
CATCACCTTCGGGCCGATCGACCTGCAGGATTATTACTTCGAGCATAAGATGCAGCAGGCCGACGCGATGAGGCGATCGAAGGATGTGATCCTGGACGTGGCGGAAGAATTCGGGAAGGTCTTCGGCAGGAAGAGCGGGCTGATCGAGCCGTACGCGATGGATGACGCTGAGATCGCGATCATCGGGCTCGGCTCGACAATGGGGACATTAAAGGTCGTGACCGACCACGCGAATTCAGAAGGCGCGAAGGCCGGGCTCGTGAAGATCCGTGTTTTCAGGCCATTCCCGCGTGAAGAGATCGCGGACAGCCTCAAGAACGTCAAGGCGGTCGCGGTACTCGATCGCGCCGATTCGATGAACGCGGTCAGCGGGCCGCTCTATTCGGAAGTAAAAGCGGCGCTCTACGGCAAGACCGACATCCCGATCACCGATTATATCTACGGTCTCGGCGGGCGGGATATTACCGTCGAAGATCTCGCGAAGGTCATAGCGGACCTTCAAGAGGTCAGGAAGACCGGAAAAATAGAACAGGAAGTCACGTATCTAGGGGTACGGGAATAATATTGTTTGCTCCGTTTAGCGAGGAGCCACCCTCTGTCATTGCGAGGAGGGAGCGAAGCGACCGACGAAGCAAGTCTCAAACATTAGAAGGAACACAAATGGCAAATTTAAAACAGCTTGCTGAACGAAAACCGGCGCTTTCAAGCGGCCACCGTATGTGCGCCGGCTGTACCGCGCCGATCATCGTGAAGCTGATAAGTGTGGCGGCCAACAGGCCCTTGGTCGTCTCATGCTCGACCGGATGCCTTGAGGTCGCGACGACGATCTATCCGTTTACCGCGTGGAACTGCTCGTTCATTCACAACGCGTTCGAGAACTCCGCGGCGACGCTGAGCGGTACCGAGACCGCCTACCGCGCCCTCAAGAAGAAGGGTAAGATCAAAGACGACATCAGCTTTATCGCCTTCGGCGGCGACGGCGGATCGTACGATATCGGCCTCCAGTCGCTCTCAGGCGCGATGGAGCGCGGGCACTCCATGCTTTTTGTCTGTTACGATAACGAAGCTTACATGAATTGTCTGAGCCTTGATTCAATGATAATGACTGAAAACGGATTGAAGAAGATAACCGAAATAAAAGAAGGCGATAATGTTTACGCTTTTGATCAAAAGACCCATACACTGGTGGTAAAGGAATGTTCCGGAGTGTTTGATAATGGCGTACACGACGTGTATGAGCTTTCTACATTACACCACTCTGTCAAAGCGACGTCAAACCATCCGTTCCTGGTCGTTTTTCGAAACGATAAACATGCAATGGGTAACACTGTTTGTAAGACAGAGACTAAGGTATTTGTTTGGAAAACACTTGAGCAGGTTAAAATTGGAGATGAGGTCATTGCATTTGAGAAATCAAACGAAGGTTTTACATGTGAAGAAGTGATAAGCGTAAAACTCGTCGGAAAAGAACCCACGCTGGACTTGAGAGTGGAAGGAGAGCACAATTTTATCGCCAACGGGATAGTGGTTCATAATACCGGTATCCAGCGCTCGAGCGCGACACCCCGGGGCGCCGCCACGACGACGTCACCCGCCGGCAAGGTATCATCCGGCAAGAAAGAATTCCGCAAGGATCTGACGCAGGTCATGGCCGCGCACAAGATACCGTACGTCGCGCAGGCCTCGCCAAGCCACTGGAACGACCTGGTCAAAAAAGTCGAAAAAGCGCTTTCGATCGAGGGGCCGAAGTTCATGAACGTCCTGATGCCGTGCACGCTCGGCTGGCGCTTCCCGACGGATAAAGGTATCGAGATCGCGAAACTCGCCGTCGAGACGACGTTTTGGCCGCTCTATGAGGTCGAGAACGGCGTGACGAAAGTGAATTATAAACCACGCGAGATAAAGCCGCTTGAGGCATTCATCTCAACGCAGGGCAGATTCGCCCATTTGAAGAAAGAGGCGAATAAGCACGTCGCTGATGAACTTCAAGAACAGGTGAACAAGGAGTGGAAAGCTCTCTTAGCAAGAGAAGCGATGAACCAGCCCGCTCCTGCTACTGCCGCAGTATAAAAATATTTTTGTCATTCCCGTGAAAAGCATGCCCTGAGCATCGTCGAAGGGCGGGAATCCAGAACATCGTCATTGGCCGCGCCCGGAGGGCGCGGCACTCCCGAGGACATTACGTCCTCGGTCGCGAGCTCGCT
>JBDRSA010000038.1:0-4997 GCA_043825275.1 Candidatus Omnitrophota bacterium | reverse complement strand
CTTTTTGGCGAGCAGGCGGTTCTGTGCGGCGGGGCCACGGAACTGATCAGGGCGGGATTCGATACGCTCGTTGACGCCGGTTTTCAGCCGGAGATCGCGTATTTTGAAGTTCTTCATGAGCTGAAACTGATAACCGACTTGATCCAGGCGAAAGGTATCTCGGGAATGCGCCGGAGCGTTTCGGATACGGCGTGTTACGGCGATATTACCAGAGGAAAGAAGATCATAACCGATAAGACCAGGGACGCTATGAAAAAGATGTTGAAGGATATCCAGTCAGGAGCGTTCGCGAAAGAGTGGATCAAAGAGAATGAAGACGGAAGGCCGAATTTCAACTCACTCATGGAAAAAGATGATAACCATCAAATTGAGAGTGTCGGAAAAGAGCTGCGGACGATGATGCCGTGGATGGAAGGGTAGGCGGCATAGCATTTGATTTTCGTATCTTGTATCTAGTATCTCGTATCTCGTGAAAGAAAAATGACTAAAGGGACATGTTGTTTCTAACATAGATTTTGCTTTCGAGATACGAACAACGAGATACGAGATACGGCTTTTACGAGATACGAGATACGAACAACGAGATACGATGTAGATGTATAGGCTAAAGCTATGAGTAAAATAATAATATTCGACACAACGCTGCGTGACGGGGAACAGTCTCCCGGGGCGAGCCTGAACCTGAAAGAGAAGGTAGAGATCGGCAGGCAGCTCGCCGCCCTGAAGGTCGACGTGATCGAGGCGGGTTTTCCGGTCTCGAGCCCGGGAGATTTCGCTTCGGTGCGGGAAGTCGCCCGGATCGTTAACGGGCCCGTTATTTGCGGCCTGGCCCGGAGCGTTAAGAAGGATATCGATGCCGTGTACAATACCGTAAAATATTCCGAGCGGCCGCGGATCCATGTTTTTCTCGCGACATCGTCGATCCATCGGCGATACAAGCTGAAGAAGGCCAAGGACGAGATCCTGAAGCTCGCGACGTGGGCGGTTCGGTACGCGAAGAGTAAACTTCCCGACGTTGAATTTTCTCCGGAGGACGCCTCAAGGACCGAGAAGGAATTCCTCTTTGAAGTGATCGAAGCGGTGATCGACGGCGGAGCTACGACCGTGAATATTCCCGATACGGTCGGCTACGCGACTCCTTACGAGTTCGGAAGCTTGATAAAGAATATCAGTGAGCGTGTATCGAATATCGGCAAAGCGACGATCAGTGTTCACTGCCACAACGACCTCGGATTGGGTGTCGCGAATTCACTGGCGGCTGTTTTAAATGGGGCTCGCCAGATCGAATGTACGATAAACGGGATCGGTGAGCGGGCGGGGAACGCTTCGCTCGAAGAGATCGTTATGGCGATCAAGACGAGAAGGGATATCTTTGCCGGTAAAAAGATAACGGTGCGCACCAAGGAGCTTTATAAAACGAGCAGGCTCGTCAGCAGGCTTACCGGCGTACCCGTGCAGCCGAACAAAGCGATCGTCGGGATGAACGCGTTCGCTCACGAAGCGGGGATCCATCAGGACGGCATTCTGAAGGAGCGGCGGACGTATGAGATCATGAAGCCGGCCGACATAGGCTTTGGGGAGTCGAGGCTCGTTCTGGGGAAACATTCGGGACGTCACGCGTTCCAGGAGCGGCTGAAGAAGCTCGGGTTCAGCCTGGAGAGATCCGACCTTGACGAGGCGTTCAAGACCTTCAAGGACCTGGCGGACAAAAAGAAGTCTATCTTTGATGACGACCTGGTCTCGATCGTCGAAGAGAATCTCGGCGCAATTCCGGAAAAGTACGGGTTCCTGCATTTTAACGTCGCTAGCGGCGACACGAAAGAACCGAATGCCGAGATCACGCTCCGTTCGCAAGGCAAGATAGTCGAGGCGAACTCTTCGGGCGACGGTCCGGTCGACGCGTGCTATAAGGCGGTCGATAAGATCACGGGGATCAAGGGGAAGCTTCTCGATTATCAACTTCGGGCGGTCACCGGCGGCAAGGACGCCCTCGGCGAAGTCATGGTGCGGATAGATTCGAAAGGGAGCGTCGTCTCCGGCAGGGGCACGAGTACCGATATAATCGAAGCCAGCCTGAAAGCGTATATAAACGCGATGAACAAATTTGCTTTTTTGTCGAAAAAGAAACGATGAGGGCGCGATAGAGAACGTGCCGGCTACAGGAAGAACATAATGGCGCGCAAAGTCTGTTGAACCGGTATCGGCTCAACGGACTTTGCGCAAGGAGTAATTCGGCAGATGAGCACCGTCTACGGCCTGGTCGGACATCCGGTAAGCCACTCGCTCTCACCGGCAATGCACAATGCCGCTTTTAAGGCGCTGGGGCTGGACTGCGAATACCGCCTTTTTGATGTACCGCCGGGCTCGTTCGAATCGTTTCTTGATGGGCTGCTTTTGAAGGGTATTGCCGGTGTTAATGTTACGATCCCCCATAAGATCGCCGCATGGGGGCATCTCTCGCGGAAAGGCGAGCTTGATAGTGAGGCGAATACGCTCGGGTCGGTCAATACGGTCAAAGTGAGCGGGTCGATATTACAGGGCTTTAGTACCGACGGAGCGGGATTTTCCCGGTCAGTCAAAGAGGATCTGGGGTTTTCGCCTGAAAGAAAGAAGATATGCTTTATCGGCGCGGGGGGCGCCGCGCGCGCGATCATCATGCATCTCGGGAACGCGCCCGAAAAGATCTTTGTTTACGACCTTGCGGCGTCATCGGCAACAACGCTCAAGATGTTCTACGGAAAGCGGTTTGATGATCATCGTCTCCAGGTTGTCGCCCAGGCGGATCTTGAGCAGGCGATCGGCACAAGCGATCTCATCGTGAACGCCACGCCGGTTGGCATGAAGGAAAATGACCCGATGCCCATAGCCGAGGGACTTCTTCGAGGCAATAAGTCTGTTTATGATATCGTCTACAACAGGCCCGAAACAAAACTTGTCAGCGCGGCCAGAAAAAATGGGCTGAGAGCCGCGACCGGGCTCGGCATGCTTCTCTTTCAGGGAGCGATCGCTTTTGAGATATGGACCGGCAGGATCCCGCCGGTCCATATTATGAGGAAGGCGCTTAAAGAGGAGATCGATACATGCTTATAGGGCTCTTTGTGGGGGGCCTCGGCGCGATCGTGGGGAGTTTTCTGAATGTCTGCATCCATCGGCTGCCGAGAGGAGAGTCGATCGTTGCCCCTTCGTCGCATTGTCCGGGGTGCAAGAAACCGATCGGCTGGTATGACAATATCCCTCTTTTGAGTTACCTTCTATTGCGAGGCAGGTGCAGATCCTGCGGGAAAAGAATACCGTTCCGCTATTTCCTGGTAGAATTTTTAACGGCCGCTTTTTTTGCGGCGCTCTACGTGGTGTTCGGCCTGTCGCCGCATCTATTGTCCGGATGCGTATTGACCGGCCTTCTTATGGCGGCGACGTTCGTCGACTTCGAGCGTCAGGAGATCCCCGACGAGGTATCGCTCGGCGGTATCGTCATTGGGCTGGTGATCAGCGCGGTATTTCCGGACCTCATGGGGGCAGAGGCGCGGTGGGTGTCGCTGGCGAGATCGTTCGCGGGGGCGCTCGCCGGAGGAGCGGTGATCTACGCTGTCGGTTTTCTTGCAGAATGTATCTTTAAAAAAGAAGCGATGGGCGGGGGAGATGTAAAGCTGCTGGCGATGATCGGATCTTTTGTCGGATGGCAGATGGCGATACTGACGTTCTTTATCGCGCCGCTCTTCGGGTCGATCGTGGGGATCGTTATGAGAATACGCCACGGAAGCGAGACTATCCCCTATGGACCGTATCTATCAATGGCGGCGATGACAGCCTTTATTTTCGGGAACAATATTCTGGCATATTTGTTTTACGGATTGTAATAGGTTTAAGGAGGGCGTTATGCTGCGATATCTGAACGGCGGTGAGTCACACGGTGAATGTATGGTCGCGATCCTGGAAGGCGTTCCGTCCGGGCTTTCTGTTACAACAGACGTGATCGAGCGTGAGCTCAAGCGCCGGATGTTCGGATACGGCCGCGGCGGAAGAATGAAGATCGAGAAAGACAAGGTACGGATCGTTTCGGGCCTGAGAAGAGGCAGAACGATCGGAAGCCCGATCACATTTGTAATAGAGAATAAAGACCGCGGCATCGACCGGCTGCCCGCTATCGTGAACGCGAGGCCGGGCCACGCGGACCTTGCGGGCGCCCAAAAGTATTCTCATACCGACATACGGAACGTGCTTGAACGTTCGAGCGCGAGAAACACCGTAGCCAGGGTATCGGTCGGAGCGTTCGCGAGGATCCTTCTGCATGAGTTCGGGGTCGATGTCCTGAGCCATGTGACCTTGATAGGGTCCGAACGCGCGCCGGTCCGGGACCGGTCATTCGCTTCGATCAGAAGGAAAGCGGAGCGGTCGCAGGTCCGCTGCGCCGATTCGGAAGCTTCAAAAAGGATGATGGACGAGATCGATGACGCCAAGCGGCACGGTGATACGCTCGGGGGCGAGTTCGAGATCATCGCGGCCAATGTTCCGACAGGGCTGGGGAGCTACGCGCAGTGGGACCGAAAGATCGACGGAATGATCGCGCGGGCGGTCATGTCCATTCAGGCGATCAAAGCGGTCGGGATCGGCCGGGGGGTCGAAAGCGGGGCGCTTCGCGGTTCGGAATTCCACGACGAAATATTCTATTCGAAAACGAGGGGGTTCTTCAGGAAGACGGATAACGCCGGCGGTATTGAGGGGGGTGTGACGAACGGCGAGGATATCCTCGTTCGCGCTACGATGAAACCGATCGCGACGCTGAAGAAACCTTTGGCGAGCGTCAATATAAAAACGGGGAGGCCGGTAAAGGCATCCGTTGAGCGTTCCGATGTCTGCGCGGTTCCCGCGGCGGGCGTTATCGGCGAGGCGGTTGTCTGTTTTGAACTGGCGAACGCGATGATAGAAAAATTCGGCGGAGACTCGACAAACGAGATGCGCAGGAATTATCAGGGGTATGTTAGGCAGTTACGCAGGTC
>JBDRSA010000037.1:0-24603 GCA_043825275.1 Candidatus Omnitrophota bacterium | reverse complement strand
CGGGAACAGGAATGACGATCACATCACTGATCAGAAACGTCTCGATAATCGCGCTTATCGATCACGGAAAATCGACGCTCGCCGACAGGATCCTTGAATATACCGGGACGATCTCGAAGCGTGACCTCAAGGAGCAGCTGCTCGACGATATGGATCTCGAGCGCGAGCGCGGTATTACGATCAAGGCAAGCGCCGTGAGGAACAAATACAAGGGGAAGGACGGGAAGGAGTACGAGCTGAACCTTATCGATACTCCCGGCCATGTCGACTTTACCTATGAGGTTTCGAAGGCGATCGCGGCGTGCGAAGGCGCTATCCTCGTTGTGGACGCCGCTCAGGGAGTTGAGGCGCAGACCGTAGCGAATCTATATCTTGCTATGGAGCACAACCTCGTTATAATCCCGGTCATTAACAAAATAGATCTCGCGAGCGCGGAAGTGGAAAGAGTAAAACACCAGATATCCGAGATCCTGGGGATCGCCGAGGATGATATCCTCCTGGCGAGCGCGAAGATGGGCAAGGGGATCACTGAAATACTCGAGGCGATCGTTGAGCGCGTCCCTCCGCCGAAGGGAGAGCTGTCAAATCCGCTGCAGGCGTTGATATTTGATTCGAAATTCGATACGTATAAAGGGGTCATCATCTATCTAAGGCTTGTCAATGGGTCCATCAGCGCCGGCATGCGCATCAAGATGATGATCAGCGGTACTGAGCATGAGATCCAGGAGGTCGGGATATTCCGGCCGAAGCCGGAGCCGGTCGAGATCTTGTCATGCGGGGAAGTTGGCTATATAACGTGCAACATACGGGATGCCGGAGATGTGAATATCGGCGACACGGTGACCAGCGCCGACAACCCGGCGGCTTTGCCGCTGCCGGGATATAAAGATGTGCAGCCCCTTGTCTTTAGCGGGATCTATCCGGTGAACAGCAAGGATTTTCACAATCTTAAGGAAGCGGTGGAGAAGTTAAGGCTTTCAGACGCGTCTTTTAAGTATGAGAAGGAGAGTTCCGCATCGCTTGGGCTGGGGTTCAGATGCGGATTTCTCGGATTGCTCCACATGGAGATCATCCAGGAGCGGCTTGAGCGGGAGTACGATCTTAACCTTATTGCGACCACGCCGAGCGTCGTCTATAGAGTGCTGAAGAAAGACGGTGAGATCATCGAAGTCGACAACCCGGTGAAATTGCCGAGTCCCAGCGAGATCGAATCGACCGAAGAGCCGTATGTCAGAGCGTATATCATTACCCCGAAGGAGAATATGGGGAGTATTTTGGAACTTTCTGAATCGCGCAGAGGGAAGTATGTCTCAACTGAATATCTCGAAGAGACACGGGCCCAGATCGTATACGACCTTCCGCTTTCTGAGATCGTCGTCGATTTCTACGATAAGATCAAATCGATGACAAAAGGGTACGGTTCGCTCGATTATGAATTTCTTGATTATCGGGAGACCGAGATCGTAAAGCTTGACGTCTTGATCAACGGAGAACAGTTTGAGGCGCTTTCATCGATCGTTCACCGTGAGCGCGTGTATTCAAAGGGGAAAGCGATCGTCCATTCGCTCAAAGAGAATATCCCCCGGCACCTCTTCCAGATCGCGCTCCAGGCGGCGACCGGCGGGCAGGTCATCGCCCGCGAGACGGTCAAAGCGGTGGGAAAGAACGTCACCGCGAAGTGTTACGGCGGCGACATAACGAGGAAACGGAAACTCTGGGAGAAACAGAAGTCGGGCAAAAAACGGATGAAACAGTTCGGCAAGATCGAGATACCGCAGGAGGCGTTCTTCGCGGCGTTGAAAGCATAAAAGCAGTTACGTCACAAGTAACAAGTCACAAGATGTCACAAGTTGCAGGATGCCGGATAAGGAAAAGTAGCGTGTTACGAGTCACTTGTGACCTGTGACTTGTGACCTTAAGTAGAAAGATAAGGGGAAGTAAATGAATGAAAGGATACGGCGGGAAGTGAAAGAGTGGAGTGAATCTTTGATCATTGCGCTGATCTTGGCGCTTCTGATCAGGGCTTTTATCGTACAGGCGTTCAAGATACCTTCAGGGTCGATGATGCCGACCCTGAAGGTTGGTGACCGGATCTTCGTGAATAAGTTCATCTATGGCGCGCGAATACCGTTCACCAAGCTCCGCCTCCCGAATCTTCGGGAGCCTGAGCGGGGTGATATCGTTGTTTTTAAATCGCCGACAGAGCCGAAGAAGGATTTTATCAAGCGGTTGATCGCGACCGGGGGTGAGACCGTCGAGATCCGCGACGGAGATATATATATCGACAACGCGATCGTCCGCGACCCCCGGATAATCAAGAATCGATATTACTACAATAGAGGCGAGTTCGGGGATGAGAACAGCGCGACGAAGGTCCCGGAAGGCTCGTTCTATGTTCTGGGCGACAACTCCGACAGCTCGCGGGACTCCAGGTTCTGGGGGTTCGTTCCGAAGGATAGTATTGTCGGAAAGGCGATCCTTATTTACTGGCCGATACCAAGAGTGCGGATAGTGAAATGAACATTGCGAACAGGATCTCGATAGCGAGGATCGTTCTTATACCGTTTTTTATCGCGTCGCTGATCTACGCGAGAACCGATCTCGCCTTCCTCATCTTTTTCATCGCCGTATTGAGCGACGGTGTGGACGGATATATAGCCAGGAGATGGAAACAGAAAACACGGCTGGGGACGATCCTGGACCCGATCGCCGACAAGCTTCTTCTGGTAAGCGCGTTTATCTGTCTGGCCACTCTCAAAGACATTCCCGCCGCGGTCAGGATCCCTCCGTACGTCGTGATCGTTACGATCAGCCGGGACGCTCTTATCGTTCTCGGTTCGATCATTATATACATCATGAACGGAGATCTTCGCGTAATGCCGACGCCGATCGGAAAGATCACGACTTTTTTCCAAATGGCGACGATCATCTCTGTCCTGCTCAGGTTCGAGTACGCCCCGCTGGTCTGGAACTGCGCAGTCGGGCTGACCGTTCTTTCCGGCGCGGATTACATTGTCCGCGGAAGCAGGTTGTTGAATAACAACAATTTTCGAAACAAGGAAACCGACGTTTGATAAACTTATTATTTCCTAAGCTTGTCGCCTGTCTTTCGGCGTATTGTATCGGAGCGTTCCCGACAGGGTACCTATTCGCGCGATCGATCAAAGGGATCGACATTCGAGAACACGGAAGCGGAAATGTCGGCGCTACGAACGTTTTTCGCGTTGTCGGAAAAGTCCCCGGGATCGTCGCGCTCATTATCGATATCGCGAAAGGAGCGATCGCCGTTATTTTGGTTCCGTTGATCATGACGAAAATTGTCGGTGAAGCATTTGCTGCCGTTTCACTGAAGACGGTCCTTGGTTTTCTCGTTGTATGCGGGCATATCTGGACTCCATTCTTACAGTTTCGGGGAGGGAAAGGTGTTGCTACAACGATTGGCGTGCTGGCTATTCTCGCGCCAAAAGCGCTCTTAATATATCTGGGTGTCTGGGTAGTTGTTTTTACCATCTGGAAGTATGTATCTTTTGCGTCGGTGATCTCAGGGATCGCGCTTCCGATGATCGCGGTGGCGCTGGACAAAGACATAACTTTTATAATATTTTCTGTAACTATTTGTATTATAAATAGTTATAGACACATAGGTAATATAAAACGTCTTTTAAAGGGCATAGAGCCAAAGACACATTTGAAAAAAAAGAAGGGGAATAACGGCAATAGTGTTAATATATAAAAAAGGTTGCTATACTTGATTGACTACTTCATGCCTCTAAGGTATACTCAGGATGAGAAGGTTTTTTTTTGATGCGTAACTAAAAGTATTAAAAAAGTATCGGGTGCCGCTATGAGAGAAGTAGTCTTTAAGAACATGACGTCACTGAATGGAAGAAAAAAAGACACCCGCCTGAAAGAAATCTTTGAGAAAAACGGTGTTCTTGCGAAAGCGGAGAGGCGGTACTTCTATTTTGTAAAGGAAATATCCCGCCTGGAGAACGATCAGGATCTGCAGGCGTGGATGAAGGAACAGAACGCGGCGTGTCCGACAAAAAAAAGGCACTTCCACATACTAAAGGAGCATGATAATCGACAGGGAAACGATCGACTGCTCTGCAAGGTTCTCGGAACGTTCTATGCGGTATCGAAAAAGAAAGTGTACACGATCGCTTTTCTTCACGCGTTTAAAGTGAGCTTTTCAAAAATAGAAAAATAACGAGGAGATGACGATGCCGTATCTATCTACAAGAAGACTCCAACTGATCGAAAAAAAAGTGCTTAAGTACTTCGCTTTAAAAAGAGCGAGAAAGCTGTGCGGCTCAATAGATCATACTATAGACAGTTTTACGGAGCGGTACAGAAAGAATAGATCCAGCGTGTAGTTTGAGCGATCAGGATCTCTCCTTTTTCCGTTTTTCCCGCGATCCAATACCCATCTAAGCGTCCGATCCACCATACACCTAATCACCCGTTACCATCATTATGCCGTAAAAAATGCTCGATAAGCGTATTGACAAACGGCAAAATGTAGTATAATATTATACTTATATCAGATAGGGTCGATATATCGGTATGGATCCCAATAGCGCCTACCTGCGTGGAGTGGGATTCTTTGTGTTTTATTTAAACAACTTCCGAATGCTATCCTAACATATGAACCTTATTCAGAGAGTATCCTGGGTTGATGTCTTTGCCCTTATTCTTTTATTGAGAATAGTTTACGGCGCGTATCACCGCGGATTGAGCAGAGATTTTTTCTCGCTTACGGGAAGTATTTTGAATGTTGCAATATCTCTGCGTTATTATTCATCGATAGGCGGTCTTGCGTCCGATTTTATACCGGGAATATCGGAGCATATACTGAAGCTCGCGGCGTTTGTCCTTCTTGTCATAATGATCGGGGTTATCCTGAAGATCACGTTTTTTATTCTTGAAAAGTCGGTAAAGATCCACCTGAATAACACCGTCGAAGGACTCGGAGGGGCCGTATCCGGCATCCTTCGGGGCTCGATAACGATAAGTATCATTTTTTGTATCATGGCGCTTGTACCGATCCCCTACATGCAGCGATCAATAGCCTTCGATTCATTGACCGGGAAATTCTTCCTGGGGATCGGGCCCGCGATCAGCGGGAAATTCTCGAAGGTTCTGCCGATTATCGGACCGTTCGATGAGAAGATCCCCGGCGATATGATCTATGAGAGCCTCGCTGATGAGAAGACATTGCCGATATTTGAAAAACTTGGTGAAATGGCGCCGAAGCATAAAAAGTTTACATGGCCGGGATCTCAAAAGTAATCATTAATACCGATCCCGGGATCGATGACGCTATGGCGATCGTATACGGGCTGCGGTCAAGATCTCTCGCGATACGAGCGATCGTAGCGTCGTACGGCAATGTGAGCGTCAGCGAGGCGACGCGGAACGTCTGCAAGATCCTTACGCTGGCCGATGCGCGGCCGTGGCCGATAATAGGCAAGGGCATGAACGGCCCTTGCGGGCGAAGAGGAAGAGCGCCGGCCGGCAAGATCAACGGAAAAGACGGGCTCGGAGATATCGGCATTTCGCGCTCGACGGTCCCGAGAAATATTTACGACGGGCCCGGCCTTATTAAGGATTACATTACAAGCGGAACGATCGATGCGATCCTGTCGCTGGGGCCGTTGACGAATATCGCATCAGCGCTCTCACGTGTTCCGCGCGCGCAGCAGATGCTATCAAAGATCGTTATGATGGCGGGAGCGCTCGAAGCGCCGGGAAGTATTACCCGGTACGCTGAGACGAACGCCTATTGTGACCCGGAAGCTCTCAGCGCTGTTTTACGGTCAAAGATCCCGATCGTGATGGTCGGCCTTGACGCGACGAGGAGCGTGACGATACGAGAAGGGGATCTTTCGGCCTTCGATAGGAGTACGGGCAGGATCCCCCGCGCGGCAGCGTCTATGATGCGGTCGTACATGAGAGCCAACGAACGGTACCGAGGCGACCGGTGCGCGTATCTCCACGATGTGATATGTGTCGCCGTTGCCGAGAATGAGGTGAAGTGCCGATTCGAAAAGATCCGGGTGGTTGTTGAGAGGGCCGGGAAACGGGGCAGGCTTGTTCAAAGGGCGGGGAAACCGAATGTGCGCTTCCTGCGGTCGATCGACGCTTTCCAGTTTAAAAAAACGTTCACAGAAAGGTTGTGCGCATGAGCATGAAGCTGAAGGATATCTATTCGCGGGCGGTGCAATACGGATTGAAGAATGACCCGAGGAGTACGGGGAGCCTGCGAAAGATCATGAATGAGAGGAAGAAGGCGTATCGCGCTCTTCGCGGCGCCAATCGGAAATTTTTTGACGCGGAAAACCTGAAGCATCCGTTCTCCGACACAAGAATATTGTACGGGGCCCCGGAGACTGAGGTCAGGTCGATCATGGTAGGGATCGATGTCGGTATCGGGGAACTCCTTGTGGGCGATCGACTGAACCAGAGGGGCGAAGGTATCGATCTTGCGATGAGCCATCATCCGTCGGGCCTGGCGCTCGCGGGGCTCGCCAATGTTATGGGCGTTCATCTGGATATCCTGGAGAACCTCGGATTGTCGCGCGAGATCGGTAAAAACCTTGTACAAGAGAGGGTAGCGGAAGTGGACCGAAAGCTGCACGCGGGCAATCATACGCGAAATGTTGACGCCGCTCGGCTGCTCGATATTCCGTATATGTGCGTACACACACCGTCCGACAATTGCGTTGTGAAATATCTCGACCGCCTTTTTACGCGAAAACGCCCGAAAACGGTTGGTGACATCGTCTCGCTTCTTGATGAGATCCCCGAGTACAATGACGCGACAAAGCAGAACGCGGGCCCCCGGACCCTCGTCGGGAAAAGAAAAGACGCCGCGGGGAAGGTATTCGTCGACATGACGGGCGGCACCGAAGGGCCGAAAAGAGTATTCGCGCGGCTTTCACAGGCCGGTGTCGGTACGATCGTCGCGATGCATTTGAGCGAGGAACATTTTAAGAGCGCAAAAAGTGAGCGCATTAATGTTGTGGTCGCCGGGCATATCGCCAGCGATAACCTTGGCGTTAACCTTCTACTGGATACGGTAACGAGAGGTAAGGGCATAAAGATCGTTCCGTGCTCAGGGTTTATTCGTGTAGAACGATAGTAGCTTACGGGGACGTCTCCCAGAAGAATGCGTTCTTTTACTTGCAACCTGCAACTTGCAACTTGCGACAAAACAGTAAGACTGGAGTAATATACAGATGGCGATTCCGCAGGAGATAATCGACAAGATCCAGGGCAGTGTTGATATTGTCGATGTGATATCCTCATATATCGCGCTCAAGAAGTCCGGAAGGAACTTCAAGGCATGTTGCCCGTTCCACGGCGAGAAGACGCCCTCGTTCATGGTAAACAGGGAGAAGCAGATATTCCACTGTTTTGGCTGCGGCGCGGGCGGGAACGTTTTCGGTTTTCTTATGAAACATGAGCGCATGGAATTTCCCGAGGCGGTGCGCTATCTCGCCGACAAAGCCGGGATATCCATGCCGGCGCTCTCATCGGGAGACCAGCGCAACCGCGCGCTCGCCGACCAGCTGTACAGGATCAACGATGAGGCGTGCGCGTTCTATCAGTCCCATCTTTTAAACGATAAAAGCGCTATGGCGTATCTTGCGGACCGGGGCATCGGAAGAGAGGCGATACAGACCTTCAAGCTTGGGCTCGCGCCGGATTCGTGGGATGCTCTTACCGGGTATTTCAAGCGAAAAAATGTCGACGAAAAGATCATTGAGGGATCCGGGCTTGCCATAGCCCGGGAGAGCGGTTCGCGCTACGACAGGTTCCGGAACAGGGTCATATTTCCGATCTTTGATGTTCGGGGGAGGGTGCTGGGGTTCGGCGGCCGCGTCAAGGATCAGAGCGTGCCGAAATATATCAATTCGCCCGAGACATACATCTATTCAAAAGGCAGGCATTTGTACGGATTTAACCTCAGTAAGGATTTTGTGCGCGATAAAAAATATGCTGTTATGGTCGAAGGATATTTTGACCTTATCGTGCCGTTCCAAGCGGGGGTCGGCAATTGTATCGCTACGCTCGGAACATCGCTAACGTCGGAGCAGATAAAGCTCTTGAAGCGTTTTTGCAATACGGTCGTGACGATATACGATCCTGACGAAGCGGGCGAGTCCGCCGCTCTGAGAAGCCTGGACCTCTTCATCGCCGAAGGGGTCAATGTGTATGTCGCGACCCTGGAGAAGGGGTACGATCCCGACGCTTTTGTCAGGAAATTCGGTCTCGAGGAATTCAACAATGTGATACGGTCGGCGAAGAACCTGTTCGATTATAAGCTCGGGCTGCTGAGCGCTCGGTTCAACCCGAACGATATGAACGGAAAAGTAGCTATTGCCGGTGAAATGCTTCCGACCATATCCAGGATCGAGAACGCCGTGCTGCAATCCGGAATGATGAAGAAGCTTTCAGAGTATCTCGCCGTTGACGAAGAGGCGCTCAGGATCGAGTTGTCGAAGATCCGCGCCGACTATAAGAATAAGCCCGTCGTCCGGGAGAAGGCGGCTGCGGTGTCGGAGGGGGCGCTCAGGAGCGCCGAGAAGATGCTTCTCGGATTGATGCTCGAGGGGGGGCGGTGCGTTGAGCGCGTCAAGGAATCGATCAGGCTGGATGAGATCCGTGACGAGCACGTCAGGCGTATCATGCAAGTGATACTTGACATGGGAACGGACGCGAACGCGCTCGGCCCTTCAAGGATCATGAATCAGTTCGATCCGAACGATACAGCGACGACGATAATATCGGAAGCCATTATCGTGAACGAGGTTGTCGAAGATACCGAACGCGCGGTCGAAGATTGCATCGCGAGGATCAAGACCGACCATATAAAGCTGGAACTAAAAAAACTACAGGACGAGATACGGAGCGCGCACCGATCGAAGGACGATCTGAGGCTGCAAGGGTTAGTGGCGCAGTATAACGATCTGATAAAAAATAAGTACGCAAAGGCGTAGATGAAAAAGAAAAAAAAGAATGAACAAAAGAGAGTACCTGCCTCGCGAATGAAGAAGAAGCGCGAGGCGGGACAGCGAAAAAAGGCGTCAAGGGCGCGCAGAAGTCGGCTGGTACGATCGGAGCGTCGGCGTTCAAAGAAAGCGGTCCGCAGAAAAAAAGCGGCGCCGCCCACACAGCCGGGCAAGGACAAGAAAAGGCCGAAAGAGCTTTCCGAATTGATCGAGCTCGGGAAGAAAAAAGGCCGCCTTACGTTCGAAGAGCTGAACAATATCCTCCCCGATGACATCGTCTCGACCGAAGAGATCGACGAGATTATCTCGATATTGGGGGACGAGAATATCAAGCTGATCGATTCGGAAGAATCGGCGAAAGATGCCCTTGACGAGCCGGCGAAAGGCGCCAAGAAGGCTGAGGGGAAGGAAGAAGGCTCAAGGCTCGTTCAGATAGACGACCCGGTAAAAATGTATCTCAGGCAGATGGGCCAAATACCTCTCTTGACCAGAGAAGAGGAGATCACGCTTGCCGAGAAAATAAAAGTGGCCGAGGGGAAGTACCGCGATTCCATCCTGAGCCTTAAATTCTCAAAGAAAGAGGCGCTCCTATTCTTAAACGGGATCAACAAGGAAGATGTCAACATCGAAGAGTTCATTAAGGTCGATCTTCGGACGAAGGGCACCAGGCCGATACGAAAAAAGATCATGGCGCTTACCGTTAAACTGCGCGAGGCCAGGAACCCCCGGGCGATTATCAGGCTTATCGACGAAATGAATATCACGACACCCGTTGTCGAGGAGTTTGTTCCCAAGGTCAGGAAAAAGATCGAAGAAGTCGAATCCTACGGCCGCAAGATCGCCAAAATGAGAAAAGCGAGGGATCGCGGCGAGGTTGCGCGGCTCAAGAAAAAGAAAAGGCGCGCCGAGCGCGAACTCGGAGAGCCTGTTTCGTTCATACGGGATATTTTAAAACAGGCAAAATCGCGCGAGGCGAAATACCATAAGGCAAAGAAAGAGCTTGTTGCCGCGAATCTGAGGCTTGTTGTCTCGATCGCGAAGAAATACACCAACAGAGGGCTCTCATTTCTTGATCTGATCCAGGAAGGAAATATCGGCTTGATGAAGGCTGTCGATAAATTTGAATACAAACGAGGGTTCAAATTTTCGACCTACGCTACGTGGTGGATCCGGCAGGCGATAACTCGATCGATTGCCGATCAGTCGAGAACGATCCGGATACCTGTCCATATGACCGAAACGATCAATAAACTGATCAGGGTGTCACGGGCGCTCGTTCAGGAGGAAGGAAAAGAGCCGACCCCGGAGAAGATCGCGAAAGAGATGAAGATGCCCGTGGAGAAGGTTCGCGGGGTCCTGAAGATCGCGCAAGAGCCGATATCGCTCCAGACGCCGATCGGCGACGAAGGCGATACGCGATTCGGGGATTTTATCGAAGACAAAAGCGCTGTTTCTCCCGCGAACGCTACCGCGTACTCAATGCTGAAGGAGCAGATGGATGACGTGCTCGATACGTTGACTGAGAGGGAAAAGAAAGTCCTCCGCCTCAGGTTCGGCATCGGGGATGGATATCCGCGGACGCTTGAGGAGGTCGGCAGCGTCTTTAAAGTGACCCGTGAGCGTGTTCGCCAGATAGAGGCGAAGGCGCTGCGCAAGCTCAGGCATCCCACCAGGTCAAAAAAGCTGAGAAGCTTCCTTTCGATGGGATTCGGCGAGTAGCGCGCACATACAGAGATGTTAGCAATAAAGATCCCTCGCGTTCGCTCGGGATCAATTCGACCAGACAACTTACGCTCCCGTTGGTCGCGTAAGTTATGGTCTCATTGAAGGAGACAGATCATATGAGAATACTGGCGATCGGGGCTCATCCCGATGATATCGAATTCGGATGCGGCGGAACGCTTCTGAAATACGCCCGTAAAAAACACGATATCTTTCTTCAGATCATGACACGGGGAGGGATCGGCGGATCACGGAGCGTTCGGAAGGCCGAACAGGAGCGCGCCGCGAAATTCCTTAGGGCGAAGAAGATATTCTGGGGGCGCTTTAAAGATACCCGGATCCCCATCTCGAAAGAGCTTATCGATGAAGTCGAAAAGGTGATCTACGAAGTAAAGCCTGACATCATCTTCCATAACTACTTCAATGATGTCCACCAGGATCATCGCGCGATCGCGTACGGGACCTCATCGGCGTCCCGCTATGTGAAGCGAGTCCTCTATTATGAGGTCCCCACAACGAACAGTTTTGAACCGGACATATATGTAGACATCTCTGATGTGATCAAGAGGAAGCTCGAGCTGATCAAGCTCCACACTTCACAGGTGCGCAGGACCCACGTTCCCCGGCTGACGATCCTTGAGAGCGTCCAATCGTGCGCGACGTTCAGGGGATTCCAGGCGCGGGTAAAGTACGCCGAGGGATTCAAGTCGATGAGATTTCTTATGGACATTTCATAGCTGATATATGAGACTTCGATACATTCTTCTTTTTTCGTTCGCGATAGCGTATGCGCTGACCCCGATGATCAGATTGATCGCGCGCAGAATGAAGATCTACGATTATCCGAACCGAAGGAAGATACATAAGAGACCCGTTGCTCTTCTGGGCGGTGTTTCAGTGTACCTGGCGTTCATGATCCCGCTTTGTTTTAACCTTGCCGCGCCGAGCCCTCTTCAGGGGATCATGATCGCGGGAACGATCATTTTTATTGCCGGTCTTATGGACGACGTTAAAAAATTACCGGCGTCGACGAGGCTGGTGACGCAGGTCCTCGCGGCTGTTATTCTGATCATCTACGACGTTAAGGTTTCGTTCTTGCCGGTGTCTTTCCTGGGGAATATCGGAGAGAGCGTTTTGACGGTTGTGTGGATCGTCGGGATCACGAACGCGATGAATTGTCTTGACGGCGTTGACGGCCTCGCGGCTTCGCTCGGCATTATTATAGCCGGGTGTTTTTTCGCGATAGCGTACAGCACTGATCAACCATGGTTTGGGTATATCGCGATCGCGCTTGTCGGCGGACTGCTCGGATTCCTGAAGTATAACCTTAGCCCCGCGAAGATCTTCCTTGGAGACGCGGGAAGTACGTTTATCGGATTTATGCTGGCGTGTGTAGCGATGCTCGGAACATATGCCGAAAACGGGAAGGTGTCTCTGTTCATCCCATTGCTTGTTCTGGGGATCCCGATCTATGATATGTGCATGACCACGATATTGAGGGTGCGTAAGGGCGTTGTAAAGAATGTTGTCGACTGGCTCAAGTACGCCGGTAAGGATCATTTTCATCACCGGCTTATCGATCTGGGGTTCGGGCCTCGGGGGATCATCGCTCTCATGGGCGGACTCAGTCTCTGGCTGGGGCTCAGCGCTATTGTTCTTAGGGATTCCGATATCCAGGACGCGCTGCTGCTGCTTATTCAGGCGGCGATCGTTTTTACGGTCATAACCATTCTGATAATGGTAGGCGCGCGGGAACGAAGGAGGAAGCGATCCAGATGATCGCGGGTATTCATCAGCCGCAGTATTTTCCATGGATCGGATACTTCGACAAGATCGACCGGTCGGATGTATTCGTCCTGCTGGACGACGTACCGTTCAAGAAGAACGAGTGGCAGAACCGGAACAAGATCAGAACGAAAGACGGATGGCAATGGATCACGGTTCCGGTGTTCCATGACTTCGGTCAGAAGATACGCGACGTCGCACTCGACAATCAAGCGCGTTGGAAAAGAAAACATCTTTCCGCGATCGAGCTGAACTATAGCCGCGCTCCTTTTTACGATAAATATCGCGGAGTGCTGCGGGATATGTTCGCGCGTGAGTGGCGGACGCTGTCAGACATCAACGCGCATATCGTCCGGGTGATAAGTGAGCAGCTGGGGATCGATACCAGGATCATCGTATCCTCTGAAATAAACGCGCCCGGAGAGAAGACTGAGCATCTTATAAATATTTGCTCGTCGATAAAGGCGGACCGGTACCTTTCAGGGAGAGACGGCCCGAAATATATGGACCTCCAAGCGTTTGAGCGGGCAGGGATCGGCGTGGAGATTCAGGATTTTCAGCATCCGTCCTATCCGCAGCGTTTCGCGGACAACAGCGGTGAATTCGTTCCCGGCATGTCGATCGTGGATCTTTTAATGAACTGCGGCGAAAAGAGTCTTGAGATGATTAGAAATACGCGAAAAACGGAAAGGGGGTGAGATACATGAAGAAACTGGCGAAGCCGGCGATCATAATCGCCATGATACTTGCGGTGATCGGCGGTATTTCGAAGATCACGTTAACGCCGATCGTTCTTACGGCAAGGGGGCATATCGGCGCGGCGGTAATTCTTTTGCTGCTTGCGATCGCGATCGGAGTGAATGAATAGGGGAAGCGTAACTGGATGTACGAGTCATACTGGAATCTGACAGAAAAACCGTTTGAGAACACGCCGAATACGCGTTTTCTCTTCTACTCAAAGGAACATGAGGAGGCTCTTTCGCGCTTTATGTACGCCGTGAAGGAGCGGAAGGGCCTCGCCATGTTCACCGGAGAGTACGGCAGCGGTAAGACGCTTATCAGTATGGTCGTACTGAAAGATCTGAAGAACAATAAGGATTTTCACGTCGCGCTTATCGTCAATCCCCGGCTTTCGCTCATAGAGTTTTTACGGGAGATCATTTTTCAATTGCAGGGGGAACTCCCGCAGCAGAAGGAGAAGCTCGAGTTACTGCACATCCTGAGAAATATCTTAAGCAGGAATTCGGCGTTCAACAGAGAGACCGTTATTATTATCGATGAATCTCAAATGATCAAGGACCTCGAAATATTCGAGGATCTCAGGCTGCTTTCGAATCTGCAATATGAAGACAAGTTCCTCGTTACGCTGATATTTATCGGGCAGCCGCAGCTGAAGGAGATCATGAGCCGCCTGCCGCAGCTGAAGCAGCGGCTCGCGATCACGCACCATCTTCAGGCGCTCAACGAGTCCGAGACAAAAAGCTATATCGAACATCGTCTCCGGGTCGCCGGCGCGGCCAGGACCATCTTTACCGATAAGGCGATACAACTGGTCTATCTCGCCTCCGGAGGCGTTCCGCGTAAGATCAACACGACCTGTGATATTTGCCTTGTTATCGGACGAGGAGAGCGCGCCGGCGTTATCGACGAGAATATCACGAATGGCGTCGTAAAGAATATCCTGGAAGAGAACGCGGCGCGTTAGAGCGCCGCATCACAAATGAAAGGCCCGCAAACGTGGGTGATTTCTCAAATAGCTATCAATGGGACGAAGGGAAGGAAGAAGAGAAGAAAAGAGAGAAGCCGATCTCTGACCACCCGTTCTCCGATATCATAAAACCGCATGAGCGGAAAAAAAGCGGTGATTCGGTGCACGCGTACATGCAGATCCTCGCGTTCGCGCAGGATATCTTCGAGAAGGGAAAGCAGAACCAACCGGTTCCCGGAAGCGAGATATTCCACAGGATCAACGAGCTTATCGATAATGTACAGCTGAGTGACAAAGTATTCCTTGAGCTTATCGCGGAGGATTCAACCAAGCAGACGTACCGCGCGCGGCACATAGCGAACGTATGCATCCTTTCGATCGAGATCGGCGGCGAGCTCAACTTCAATAAATCGAGGCTCTGCGAATTGGCGGTCGGGGCCTTTCTGCACGATATCGGCATATCGAGGATCGCCGAGCTTGAGGCAGAGGAGAGGAAGTTCACAAAGGAAGAGCTCGAAAAGGTCAGGCAGCATCCGAGATACGGGCTGGAGATAGTATCGAAGATGAAGGACCTGAACAATAATAATATTTACTGTACCGTCGGCCAGCATCATGAGCGCCTGGACGGGACCGGGTATCCGAACGCGATAAAGGACGGCGCTATCTGCGAGTACGCGCAGATCGTCGGCATTCTTGATATGTATGAAGCGATGACGCACTGGAGGCCGTACCGTGAGCGAATGTCGTCATTCGAGGCGATGAAGAGCCTCATGTCGACCGGCGCGACGCATCTTGAGCCGCGGTACGTCGAAGCGCTGATCAACGTGATCGGGCTCTATCCGGTCGGAAGCTGGGTCGAGCTTAATACCGGCGAGATCGCGAAGGTTATCGAGATCAATAAGAAGCGCCCCCTGCGTCCGACCGTCAGCATCATTTACGACGCCAAGGGCACGAAGTTTGCCGAATCGAGGCCGATCGACATATCGACGCATCCGATCGTGTATATTAAAAAAGTTCTGACTGACGGAGAGATGAGAAGTCGTTTTCCAGATACATGAATTATGCGGTTGAAGTAAGAAATCTGACCAAGATCTTTCAGCCGGGAATTGGGTTCTATGACCTGCTTATCCGGCCCCGCCAAAGTATAGAAAAATTCAAAGCGTTGAACAATATCAATCTTACGATTCCGGCGGGCTCAGTATTCGCCCTTCTAGGCCCCAACGGAGCCGGGAAGACGACCCTCTTGAAGATCCTTGCCACGCTTATTTATCCTGACGGCGGATACGCGGCGGTCGGCGGATATGATGTGGTGCGGCAGGAGCTGGAAGCAAAGCGCTCGATCGGTATGCTGATAAACGACGAAAGAAGCTTTTATTGGCGCCTTACGGGATACCAGAATCTGGAGTTCTTTGCCTGCCTGGATGATCTGACCATGCCAAACGCGCGGAAGCGGATCGGCTCCCTGTGCGAAATACTTGAGATCACCGATCCCCACAAGAGATATCAGGAGTATTCGACCGGCGTGAAGCAAAGGATCGCCCTTGCGCGGGCGCTCCTGAGAGATCCGGGTATTATCTTGATGGATGAGCCGACCAGAAGCATCGATCCGGTGGCCTCGCGGGCGCTCCGTAATATCATAAAGCGCCTGGTCGCTGAAGACGGACGGCGGACCGTATTTTTTGTCACTCATGACCCGGACGAAGCGGAAGATATTGCCGATACGATCGCGGTGATGGATCGGGGGTCCCTGCGGGTGTGTGGAGGCCTCGACACTCTGCGGGCGAAAGCCGGCATGCCGGGCTCACGGCTTTCCGATTGTTACGAAAAACTGCTGCAGGATCAATGATGCGATTTTTCAGAAAAGTGATCGCGTTCCTGAAACGGGATATCCTCGAAAGCTCGAGTTATAAATTTTCGTACGTATTCGGAGTTGTCGGGATAGTCGGATCGCTCGTCTTTTTCTTCTTTCTGAGCAAATTGATCTCACAGGAAGCGAACACCTATCTCGCTCCGTATGGGGGGAGTTACTTTGCCTACGTTATTATCGGGATCGCGTTCTCGGGGTATGTGAATTTTTCATCAGGCATTTTCGGGAATCTTCTTGAGGGCGAGCAGGACTGCGGTACGCTCGAGGCGATCCTCGTATCGCCGTCGCGTATCGGCGAGCTTGCGTTCGCCAATTCCGTCTGGAGCTTTCTCTTTACGACGATAAATGTGGCCGCGTATCTTCTTCTCGGATCAATATTTTTCGGCCTTGACGTTTCGAAGGCGAACGTACCGAGTGTGGTGGTGATCGTTGTGGTTTCCTGTGTGCCGCTCTTCCTGATCGGCACGATCGCGTCATCGATAACGCTCATAACGAAGCAGTCGAATTTTATGGATATGCTGACCGGCCGGATCTCGATGTTCCTGGCCGGGCTGTATATGCCGGTAGCCGTCTTCCCCGCATGGATGGCGAAGGTGTCGCGCGTTCTCCCGCTGACGCACTCTCTCGAAGCGCTCAGGAAAAGCGCGCTTACCGGCGCAGGCGTGCGTGACGTGTTGCCGGATCTTTTGTATCTGGCCCTGGTGAGTATTCTCTTGGCGCCGGTGAGTATTATTATGTTCAGGTACGGATTCAAGAAAGCGAAGCTGTACGGAAATCTTGTACATCGATAATCGTTCGGAGGTAAAATGAAAAACGACTATTGTGTTCCGAAGAGTGACGTTGTCGCGCGCAGGGAAGGAGAGGACGCGTTCCTGTTTGACCCCGATACGGGAAACCTTTTGTGCGTAAACCGGATCGGATATTTCATATGGGACCAACTGACTAAAAAGAACGGACGAACGACGATCGTGCGGATGATCGTCGACGAACATGAAGGGGTTAACCGGGACCGGGCGGGCAGGGATTATGAGGCGTTCGTCGGAAAGCTGCGCGATAGCGGTTTTCTGGGTACCGTCAGGTAGTGAGAGAGAAACAATGAAGCACTTATCGGCCCCGAAAGAACTCTTTATCGGCGTAACGGATAGATGTAATCTTGCCTGCAGGCATTGCAATGTCGCGTCGACAAAAGGTTTGAAGTCCGAGCTTTCCTTCAACGAATGGTCGGCGATACTGGATGAAGCCGAGCGGATGAAGGTGTTTTATGTCACGGTGAGCGGCGGCGAGCCGTTCGTGCGCGGTGACATCTTCGAAATCTTTAAGAAGATCGAATCGACCCCTATGCGTTTTTCCGTGAATACGAACGCGTCCTGTATTGACGACCGGAAGGCGGAAGCGCTCGCATCGTTCAAACGCTTGAGCGGCGTATTGGTCGGGTTGGACGGATCGCGTGCTCAGGCGCATGACGCGCTTCGAGGTGACGGAGCGTTCTTTTCCGCGCTCCGGGGCCTGAAGGCTCTTGTCGGCGCGCTCGGCGGGGCCCGAACAACGATCTTCTGCGTCGTGAATAAATTCAATCTGGGCGACCTTGAGGGTCTTGTCCGTCTTGCCGATGACCTTGGGATCGCCGCCGTCCAGTTCGAGCCGATCCTGTGGGAAGGCAGCGCGAAAGAGAACGAGCGTGCGATAGGATTAAGCTTTGGCGAGCGTCAGGGCGCCTTCCGGGAGGTCGCGAGACTTCATGGGATATACGGTACTATCGTCAGGGGTAATTTCCTTTCAATGGGGCGGCATTTCGCGGAACTCGATACGATAGATTTCGACCGGTTCCGCTCTCAGGAAAAAGGAGGATGCTTATCCAGCTGCGCCGCGATCGACAAGCTCGTGATCCGCCCGGACGGGTGGGTTGTTCCGTGTGATCGACTCTGGGAGTTTACTATTGAACATGTTCACAGAAGATCGCTGCGCGATATTTGGAACAACGCTCCGCGGCTTGAGGAATTCAGGAACAGATACTCTCTTCATGTTGACGATATCCCGGAGTGCGCAGGGTGTCAATACCGATTTACCTGCCGGGCGGGCTGTCCAGCGGGGGCGTTCAACGAAGGAGGCAGTATTGTCGGAAGGGACCCCGCTTCCTGCTACAGGATCCATAAAGGAGAAGAGGCCTATGACCGGTCCGTTTAGCTATCCCGCGCTTCGAACGATATATTTTAATATAACGAACAGGTGCAATTTGAAATGCCGGCATTGCTGGATCGACGCGAAATTTGGCGCAACGTCGAGCGGCCTACAGGCGTCTTCCGGTGAGCTTACGGTCAGCGATGTAAAAAAACCGATCCGGGAGGCGATCGGCCTGGGGCTGACCTCGATCAAATTCACCGGAGGCGAGCCATTCATCAGGAAAGAGCTGCCGGATTTCATACGGTACTTTTCAACGCTCGATCTCGAGATCTATTTTGAAACGAACGGCACGCTTGTTGACGAGGCGGTTGTATCGGGTCTGCCTAAGAAAAATGTGATCGACATAGCGGTCAGTATTGACTCGAGCGATCGGGCGCAGCATGACGCGGTTCGGGGGGTAAGCGGAAGTTTCGATAAGGCGATGCGCGGGATCGAGCTTCTTGTGCGGCACGACCTGCCGGTGCAGATAATATATTCTTTGTACGCCTGTAACCTTTCAAAGCTTTGGGAAGCTATAGAGTTAGCGCGGCAAAAGGGCGCGCGTTCCTTTAAGATTAATCCGGTCATATCTCTTGGCAGGGCGAAAAAGATCGACAAGGGAGATCTTCTGAGTATCGAGGAACTGCTTGATCTCGAGCGGCAGTTAGAGGAGAAAACGTACGGGGACATCGACGTCTTTCTCGATATTCCGGCCGCTTTTAAGTCGACACAGCATTTCTTGAGACGAAAAAAAGCGAATTGCTGCAGTGTCACATCGATGCTCGGTATATTATCCGACGGAACGGTTTCGATATGCGGGATAGGGGTTGCCGAGGAAGGCCTTGTGATGGGAAACATTAAACGTGACAGCCTTCGTGATATCTGGAGCAGCAATGACATTTTAAAGAGAATACGGAGCTCCATTCCGTCTAAGCTCGAAGGGGTGTGCGGGCGATGCATACATAAGAATTTTTGCCTGGGATGCTGCATCGCGCAGAATTACGCGGGGTCGAAACGGCTTGAGGCCCCCTATCATTTTTGCGAGGCCGCTGATAAACAGGGACTTTTTCCCGAGACAAGACTGATGAGGTTTGAAGGATCCAATGAAGCGGTTCTCGCTCAGCGTTGCTGATACAGTTATCAATATTCTACCGAAAGGGGCGCTCTACACCGGCGACAGAAGGATGTACGGTCTGCTGAAGGGGTTCTACGGCTCTTTCCTTCGCGAGCGCGTAGAGGAGAAGCGAGATATCGATCTCGAAGTGAGGGCCCTGGATAGAAGGTCGATCGCCGAACGACGGCGTAGTGCGAACGTCCGCGGAGATGGAAGGGTGCGCTACGCTTTGAATGACGCGTTCCTTGAGTACGCGCCGAAGGTAAAGAAAGCGGTTATGTTCGTGCCCGAGGAGAAAAATGATGTCGCCGGCTATTTTATTACGATCCAATATATGCTCCTTTTTTTGTCGACGATCCTGGGAGCGGATAGATCGCAGATCATCCTTCACGCGGCGGGAGCTGTAGTGAACGGAAAAGGATCGGTGTTCGTCGGGCGGTCGGGAGCGGGGAAGACCACCATCTGCTCGCTTATCGGAGGCAGTCATGTGTTCTCGGACGACGTCACGGTCATTCAGCGGACGTGTCGGCGATACTATCTGCGGAGGAGCCCGTTCAGGGAATTCGATGGCGGGGTTCCCAAAACGAGCGCTGACAGGGCTCCTCTTGAGGCGGTCTATTTTATGGAAAAGTCGAAAAGAAATTCTGTCAAGCGTCTTTCTGCGCGGGAGGCGCTTCCGAGGATGTTGAGCGAGGGGCTGTTTTTTAGCGAGGAATCCAGCCCCGCGGAGAGAAGGTACTATTTTGAGTATTGCCATATGATGCTGAGGCATGTGCCCGCGTTCCGGCTGCGTTTCAGGAACGATCGATCGGTCAATTCAGTACTATGAGGGAGGGCGGTCCATGAATAGGAAGAGAAAGTACGAGGCGCCGGAGGTTATTGAATTTCCATCGATGACCGAGGAGAATGTCGCTCGGCTAAAGAAGTGCTCTGCGGGGGGTACGCCGAGCGGGGGCGGCCAGTGCAAAGCGGGGGCGTCCGCGGGGGGGACGTCGCAGTGTAAGGCGGGAACCGCGGCGGGAAAGGATTGCAATGCCGGCGGCACGGCGCAGTCGGGCTGCAAGTCCGGCGCGTCGACCGGGGGGAAATGCAAGGCCGGAGGGCTTCAGGGGGTTGTCTAGATAATGCCCGCTCAACGCTACCCGAAGGAATACAGATTCTGTATCGGCGGCAGCATGCGCCCTTTCCTGCGTGGAGGGGATATTGTCTACCTTGAAGAGGTGCCGCTTGAGGATGTCGACGTCGGGGACATCCTTCTTTTTCGGCCGTCGCCTGATACCGGGAGCGCGACGCTGCATAGGGTCATACAGAAGAAGCGGGGCGCGGACGGCGCCGCGCTTTTTACCAAAGGGGATGCGGCGCAGACAGCCGATCGAGCGGCGATCGACAGAGAGGCGCTGTTGGGAAGGGTCATCGCGCGGGAGAGAAGAGGGAAGAGGGTAGAGATCAGGGGCTCCTATCGCAGGATCGTCAGCGCGCTGGCCGCTTTCTTATCGTCATTGAACGTTACGCCCGGCATTCTCAAAAAAAGGATCTTCGACCCTCTCCTGGATCGCTTTTCGAAAAGACTCGCGCCGCTCGGTCGGATCGTCATCTCCGTGCTGAAGCAAAAGGTCGAATATGTCTATTTCAGGCCGAACAGTATACGAGCCGAGTGGGGCGGCGTTGTACTGGGCGCGATCGAATTGGATGAGTACGGTGAAGGTGAGAAGAGGGAGTATAGGATTTCGCGCTTTTGGGTGAAGCATATCGGGACGATCATCGGAGCGCGGGAAGGGTTGATACAGCATGCCAAGCACTTTGCGAGAGAGAACCGTGCGGTACTTAGACAAGGCCCGGCTCTTCAAGAGTAACGCTTCAAAGATCTATGAATTCAGTAAGGTCCTGGCGAAGCTCAACGACCACGATATCTATCCGATCGTTTTGAAAGGCGCCTATTTATGCGAAAAGATCTACGGCGATCTCGGAGCCCGGCCATTTAGCGATGTCGATATTCTTGTAAAGAGAGATGGTTTCAGGGGCGTTGAAAAGGTACTCTTAGATGCCGGGTATGCGTATACTGTGCCTGGCCGGGTCGGATTTTCTTTAAAATACGGTTCCCAGGTTTCGTTCTCGAAAGATGACGCCGCGATCGATGTTCATTGGGATATCGTCGATCTCTGTAGGTTCAACCGGGTAACGTCGATCGAGATCGGGGAATTCTGGGACCGCTCGAGGATCGTTGACATGTTCGGGGGGAAAGTCGCCGAACTCGAACCGGAAGATCTTGTTCTCTACCTTCTCCTCCACCTCTCACTGCAACATAGCTTTCAGCTCGACGCGCCGTATAAGGATATCCGGTATACTTTAGCGGCGCTGGGCCCCGGTTTGCGATGGGACGAGATAATCGATCGGGCGCAAAGGTATAGGGTAACGCGTCCGGCGTATCTCGGCCTCTTTCTTTCGAGAAAATTCGAGCATGCCGATATTCCCGAAAGCGTGCTGAGCGCGTTGAGACCCCGCACGATGGGGCCTCTTGACAGGAGCATATGTAACCTCCTCAGCGCGGGCGAGCGCTTCGACGGGATCGATTGTCTTATTCTCCCCTTTATGCTCGATACCTGGCGTCAGCGGATACGCTTCACCTTTGACCGTCCGGGAGGTTCGGTGGGATATCTTTTTCATTCAGCGGCGCTGATCATGAAGGGGATAAAGAAATTCCCCCGCCTATTGAAGTATCTCACCTTTTGATGTATACTTAATAGCAAATATTAGGGTACTATTATGAGAAATAAGCTATGTGGAGTTTTTTTTGCCATCTATTTTGCGGCTGCGGTGTTTCTGTGCGCGCAGGAAGCGGGCGCGATGACGGTGAGCGGAAAGAGCGGCCGATACTTCGTTGTGAAGACTCCGAAGGCCGCTACGGTTGGTGGATCTTTTAAGACGGTGATAAAGGTTTATGATGAAAACGACCGCCTTATACATGATTACAATAAAACCGGCAACGATGTTGAGCTCTCTACGTCGGGCGACGGGGTTTTGCAGCCGGACTTCATACCTGCCGAGAGTTTTCGTCATGGAAAAGTTGTCGTCGACCTGACGTACGACAAGGCGGAATCGTTCGATATTATCGTTACCCCGATAGAGCGGGAGCCGTCGAAGGATTCGTATATTGTCGGAGTCGGTGATGCTCTGGAAATATCCGTATGGGAGGCGGAGGGGCTGACGAAAGATGTGATCGTGGCTCCGGACGGGACGATCGCATTCCCATTGATCGGCCAGGTAAAGGCCGCCGGGCAAAGTCTCGAGGATTTGAATGCCGAGATAACGGAAAAGATGTCAGAGTTCGTAAAAGAACCGCAAGTCTCTATCGATGTGAAGAAAGTGGCCGGAAAGAGGGTGGTTGTTTTTGGGGAGGTTACATCGCCGGGCGTGTATTTTGTTTCCGGTGAAGGGACGGTCATGGAAGCGGTCGCCATGGCGAAGGGGTTCACCAAGGATGCGGTCACCGGAACGGTCGTCGTTATACGCGGCGACCCGAGCGTGAATCCCGATGTGAGGGTCCTGAATTTGGTCAAGGCGGTTAAACGAGGGGATCTTTCGAAGGAGTATTTTATCAATCCGAACGACATTATTTACGTACCTGAGCGGCTCATTCCGAGTCCTCAATACCTCATTAAACAGGTCCTTCCCGGCCTCTTGAAGAGCATGGCTGAAGAAGCGGTCATTAATCAATGGTTGAAAGATAGCATCTATGTTCCTGATCCGGACAGAGCCTCGTCGGTTACGGTAGATTAATGGCCGAATACGAACTCAATTTTGGCGATTACTGGCGTATTATACGGAGGCGTAAATTTGTTATCATCCTCTGCATTGCCATTGTCCTTTTTTTCAGTTTATTGCTCACCTATATCCAGCCGAAAACCTACAAAAGTTTCGCGACAGTCAAGATCGAAGAGTCGAGGACCGTCGCGGGGCTTCTTCTCGAGAGCGTGGTCCCGTTCGGGAACGGCGATTTTCTTGAAACGGAGACGAATGTCATAACGAGCTGGCCCGTTGCCGAACGCGCCGCTACAGCGCTCGGCTACATCAATAATGAGAAGATGTTGAAGGAGGACGCGTATGAGATCATAGCCGATCTGCGCGACAGCATTACGGCTGAGATCATAGAGAACACCGCGCTTGTAACAATATCAACAATTCAGGATGATCCGGAGAAGGCGGCCGATATAGCGAACGCGATCGCTGACGCGTATATTGAGGAAAGTTACAAAGCGAAAAATACGCAGGCGAGGAAGGTACGCGAGTTCATCGAATCTCAGCTGAAGATAATCTCTGAAAAGCTGGACGGGTCAGAGGTCGCGCTGCGCGAGTTCAAGAGCCAGGGTGAGATCGTCGGGGTCGCGGTCCGGATGCAGGACACGCTCCTTGACCTGAAGACGAAGCTCTCCGAGATGAAGAAGAAGTATACCGACAAGCACCCTCTTATCGGGTCGTTAAAGGGGCAGATAAAAGACCTTTCGAAGGAGATCGAAGTTCTGCCGCCGAAAGAGCTTGAATTCGCCCGCCTGCAGCGCGAGATCTCGCTCAATGAAAACTCATACGCTATGCTTCGCGCGAAGCTGGAAGACGCGCGTATAACGGAAGCGGCGAATGTAGGGAACGCTTCGATCGTCGATATCGCTGTGCCCATAAAATCTCCGGTTACCGCGCCGGGCCTTATGACGGTTTTTCTCGGATTCATACTCGGTTCGATCCTCGGCGTCGTGTTCGCCTTTGTGATGGAGTCGACCGATACGTCGATCGGCGCGATAGAGGATGTCGAGAAGTTCCTGAAGCTGTCGGTTCTCGGGGTCATTCCGAGCGTCGAGATGTTCAAAAAAGAGGAGAAAGGGCTCGCGGCTTCTCTCCGGCGAATGTTTTCCTCCAAAAAACAGGATGTAGAGAAAGCAGAGAAGGATCATTCCGCGAATCTGATCGTTTCCCGCGCCCCGAAATCGCCGATCGCCGAGGCCTACAGGATACTGAGGACGAATATGCAGTTCACGAAAGATAAAAAGGTCATACTTTTCACAAGTACGGTCAATCAGGAGGGAAAATCGACCGTTGTTTCGAATCTTGCTCTGACGACCGCGCAGCTCGGAACCAAGACGCTTCTTTTGAGTTGCGACATGAGAAGGCCGGTCCTCGCGAGCACGTGCGGTCTAAAGCGGGACATCGGACTAAGCGATGTCTTGACCGGCGCGCGCAA
>JBDRSA010000036.1:0-25518 GCA_043825275.1 Candidatus Omnitrophota bacterium | reverse complement strand
TGCGTTGCCGGATCAACCGATCTATCTTCTGGTTTCATTACTCCTCCTCGCTCAACGATTGTAACGTGAAATATTTGAACGCTCTTTTGGCTGGTTCATAGTTCACCGTTCATAGTTCATAGTATAACACGGTTTACGGTTTACGGTTTACGGTTAACGGTAAGAGATAAAAATAAAAAAATTGGTAGCGCAATATACGCGATTTAAACGTTAATCTCCTATAAGCTAATGGCCAATTTTTTCGCTCTTTTAACCTTAAACCATTAACCGTACACCGTAAACCTAAGTCTCCTCTATGTGTTATGCCAACCCCGCCCCTTTGAGAATGTCGGGTATGTGCTTATCCCACCCCAAAGACATTATGTGTATTCCCTGGCATAAGTCTTTCAACTCTTTGACAAGTCTAATCGTGATCTCAACGCTCTTTTTTGGCCTCTCTTCTTTCGGGGCGTCTTTCATCTCTTGAATAAGGTTGTCGGGCACAATGACACCCGCTACGTTCTCGTTCATATATTTCGCCATCCCCGCCGACTTCAGCATAACGATCCCGGCAAGTACGGTGGTTTTTAGATGCTTCGATGCCTCGAGAAAATTCATAAACAGGCCGATATCGTATACCGCCTGCGTCTGAAAGAACTGGGCTCCCGAGGCGATCTTCTTCTCCATCTTGATTATCTCAGGCTCGATCGGATCAGCGCCGGGATTCACAACCGCCCCGATACAGAACTTCGGAGCTCCCGCCAGGGCGTTTCCCTTCATATCCTTGCCGTCCTGAAGCCCCTTCGCGGCCTGTATCAGCGTAACCGAATCGAGATCGAAAACGCCTTTCGCGTCAGGATGGTCGCCGAGCTTCTGATGGTCGCCGGTCAACAAAAGTACGTTCTCGACCCCAAGGACAGAGGCCGACAGAAGATCCGATTGGAGCGCGATCCTGTTCCTGTCGCGGCAGGTCAATTGAAAAACCGGTTCAAAGCCGCTCTTTTTCAGCAGATGGCATGTCGCGAGTGATCCGGTCTTCATGACCGAGCTCTGCTGATCGGTAACATTTATCGCGTCGACCATCCCCTTCAGCGGTTCAAGCTCATGGATCAACTCTTCCACATTGGTCCCCTTCGGAGGGGCGATCTCGCTGGTAATTATGAATTTCTTCTGTTCGATCTTCTCGCAGAGCTTCATAGCGTTCCTTTTCTCAGACAATAGTCCTTACCGTAACTGCATCTTGTACGCTTCAAGCGTGTTCTTCATAAGCATCGCCGCCGTCAAAGGGCCGACCCCGCCGGGAACAGGCGTTATATAAGAAGCTTTCCGCGACGCGGCTTCAAACTCAATGTCTCCGACGATCTTTCCTTCGATCCTGTTTATCCCCACATCTATCACGATCGCGCCTTCCTTTACCCATTCGCCTTTTATGAGTCCGGCTTTTCCTACGGCGACCACAAGGACTTCGGCTCTCTTCACATGATCGGGGATCAGCCCCCGCTCACCGGTGGCTATGTGACACACCGATACGGTGGCGAATTTAGATAAAAGCATCAAAGATATCGGCTTGCCGACGATCTCGGAATGCCCGACGATGACCGCCTCTTTTCCGTAGAGCTTCTCTCCGGCCGATTCAATAAGCGCCAGGCACGCGCTCGCGGTACATGGGGCGATGCGCCACTGACCGAGAACAACCTGGCCGAGGTTCTCTGGATGCATACCTTCCGCGTCTTTGACCGGATCTATGGCTACGATCAGCTTCCGGTGATCGATCCCCTGCGGCACCGGAAGCTGGAGTATGATAGCGTTGACCGACGCGTCATCATTGATCTTTTGTATCTCGCTTTCACACTCACCTTGCGTTGATCCGGCCGGAAGCGTTCTCAGCTCATATTCGATGCCGACTTCTTCCGCGCGTCTTTTTTGGGATTTTATATAGACAGCTGACGCCGCATTCTCGCCGATCTGAAGGGCTACAAGCTTCGGTCTTCTCTTGAACGATTCGATCTCTTTTTTGATCGATTCCTTTATGCCCGCAGCCAGTACCTTGCCTTCAAGCAACTTTGCGCTCACGACATCAGCCTCCTTACCTTTTTCACTATCTCATCCTTCTGAATGATCAGACCTCTATCAATAGGCTCGAGGGCCCGCCTCGTATTCTCGATAAAAACCTCGTTTCCGATATTCTTCAGATTAATATCGACATTCATCTTCGCGCTTTCATACGCCGCGGCAAAGAGCTCAGCCGCCACGCCTATGTCGCTGATCAGATTAACGTTCCCCGTATCGACCAATCCTGCCGCGATCCGCATTCCCTCGTTGCAGCACATGCATATACCAAGCGGTACGCCTGCGGCGCCGATCGACGCTTCTTCTATTTTTTCAGCGTCCTTCGTCTTGTACGCCTCTGAGAATATTTTATACACAGCGACATCTTCGTCTACCAGGCGCGATAACTCTTCTCGAAGACGCTCAGACTCATCGAGCGCTTTCCGCACGTCATCCTCAACGTGCCTGTACTTCTCTTTTCCGACGGTATAGTTCGCAACCATCGACAGCAGGCCGGCTCCTAACGCCCCTGTTAAGGCCGCGGCGCTTCCACCCCCCGGCGCCGGCTTCTTCGCGGCAAGATCGTTCAGATATTCAGCAATAGGTTTTTCAATATACATTCAACCGCTTTTTTGTTGTTCAACAGGCGTTCACAACTGGAAACTGGCGACTGGCAACTGGCTACCAGCGACGGCTATGCCGCTAAAACAGTCCTACGACCTTTCCTTTTGAATCAATATCCACCTTCTCGCCGACCGGAAACGACGGGAGGCTCGGCATTGTTCTCATCGTACCGCACAAAGGGTACAGAAAACCCGCTCCGGTAGACGCCCTGATGTCCCGTATCGGCAGAGTAAAGCCGGTCGGCCTCCCCTTGAGCTTTGGATCATGCGATAGCGAAAGATGCGTCTTTGCCATACAGAGAGGAAGTTTTCCATATCCAAGCTTCTCATAGAGGACTATCTTCTCTTCGGCGACAAGGTCGTATGAAACATCTTTCGCGCCGTATATCTTTGTAGCGATCGTTTCAATTTTCTCTTTTATCGATAAATTGAGCGGATAGAGGAACTTGAAGGTGGACTTTTTATTCGCCGCCTTCACAACCGCCCGGGCGAGGTCCTCGCCGCCTCTTCCGCCGTTTCTCCACATATCGCTTACAGCGCAGTCATCGGCACCTGCCTCCATCGCGATTTTTTTAACATGCTCTATCTCGCGCTTCGTATCGGTTGAGAACTTATTGATGCAGACAATGACCGGAACGCCGAAAAGCTTTACGTTCTCGATATGCTTTACCAGGTTCCCGGCGCCTTCGGTTATCGCGTCTATGTTCTCGGATACCAAAGCTTTGTCAAGCGGCTTTCCGGCTACGACATTGAACTTTCCCGAGTGCATCTTAAGCGCGCGGATCGTGCATACCATAACGACAGCGTCGGGCTTTAGCCCGCTGTATCTACATTTTATGTTGAAGAATTTCTCGGCGCCGCAATCAGCGCCGAATCCGCTTTCGGTAACGACAAAATCTCCCAGTTTCGTCGCTATCAGATCGGCTATGATCGAGCTGTTCCCATGCGCGATGTTGGCGAACGGCCCGGCATGGACCAGGCAGGGAGTATTCTCGAGCGTCTGCATCAGCGTCGGCTTGAGCGCGTCTTTCATAAGAACGGTCATCGCGCCCGCAACTTTTATATCATCCGGCGTCACCGGTTTTCCGTCGATCGTCATCGCGAGGGTTATCTTCGCGATCTTTTTCCTGAGATCCTTAAGTCCGGTCGTAAGGGCAAGTATCGCCATGACCTCGCTGGCGACCGTAATGTCAAATCCGGTATTTCGTTCAACACCGCTGACTCCGCCGCCGGCGCCGACAACGATCTCGCGCAGGCACCGATCGCTCACGTCTACCACGCGGCGCCAAAAGATCTTATCCATGTCGATATTGAACCTGTTGTTCCTGAAAAGCGCATTATCGAGAAATGCCGCGCAGAGGTTATGGGCAAGCCCGACAGCGTGGACATCGCCGGTAAGGTGAAGATTGAAATCCTCCATGGGGACAACCTGCGAGTACCCGCCCCCCGCGGCGCCGCCCTTGATGCCGAAGACAGGGCCGAGCGACGGCTGCCTGATAGCGGCAATGGTCTTCTTCCCTATCCTGTTAAGCGCCATTGAAAGCCCTACGGTCGTAACCGTCTTTCCCTCCCCCAGCGGAGTCGGCGTCATGGCCGTAACATCGATATATTTCGCGGTCTTCTTCTTTTTGTTTCTCTGTATAACGTCAAGCGAGACTTTCGCCTTATGAGGCCCATAGTACTCAAGATCGCTCTCTTTTAGGCCGATCTTTTTTGCGATCGCGCCTATCGGTTTAAGTTTTGCTTTCTGAGCGATAACAATATCTGACGGAACCTTCTTCATCGACCCCCCTTATTATTAATATTAGGTTCATGAACGGGCTCATCAATATTCGATTATTATAATATACATATGATTTAATGTCAACATCGAGCGGGTTTGGCGAAGTAGCCCAACCCCCGGGGTTGACCGAGGTCTTCCCCGGGGGTTCGAGTTTTGTAAAGCAAAAATGCAGCCGAGGCTTAGGCTCGGCTACATTTTCTTCTACTGCTTTCTTTTTTTTTACTGGAGACTGGCAACTGGAGACTGATTTCTGGCAACTGACAACTGGAAACTGGCGACTATACGCAAGCGCCATCTCCTCCCCTCTCTGTGGCAGAGGGGGTATCCTTTTTGCCTACTGGCAAACCACAGCGAGGTGAGGATATGACGAACTACAACAAATTCATTATTCTAAGCGTTATACTGAAAAGTCGAACAGCATCGCGAGCTCTCTATCCTGCCTGCGTGCATCTCCGCTATACGGCACGGGCCGCGGTAGAACATTTATTGCCCAACGATCCTGGGCCCTAAAATTCCTTATATCATCATCGCTCGGAGCTTCGCCGCGAACAGCTTTATACGCAAGCTCAAATAGCCGTGAATCGCAATGAGGATCGGTTAACTTCGCGACACCGATCATTGCCATGGCAAAGAGATTGACATAGGGGATCTCCAGATCTATGTCAATGTCGGTTAATGCCTCGGCATTGACAGCGCACCAATCCCTTCCCGCGGTTCCATTGATCGCCTTCGGGTTCAGACCATCAGTTAATGAACCGTCATCCAGGACAACTACCTTATACCCTTCATGACGGAGCATGTTGGCGGCATCAAGCAAGCCCTCCCGAGTCCTTACCGACTTGACTCCTCTGCCATCGGCAAACATTCGGCTGACCATGGATCTCAACCTGTTATACTTAAGCGCGAGAACAGCTCCGCGCGCGCCGAGACCGTCGAGCTTTAAGAGATTATCATTCATCACGATCGCTACATTTGAAAGCTCACTGGGAACATCTACCACTCCCGCGCGCCTTGCGGCAAGCCGGAGCATCATAGCATTCGTCACGTCTTGCACTAAGCCCGCTGTCCCCGTTAAAGTTTGGGCAGCGACCTCAGGCATTAATGTTGCCTGCGCGGTCGGTGATCGACGAACAGACTGGCGCGGTTCTGCACCGCTTGGGGATTCGCGATCGACATCCGCACCCGCCGGCGACCTGCGAAGCTCACCATTTTTCCAGGACCGAGCGTGACTGCAGATCATATCGAGCAATGTGTCGGCATTACCCTCTTTCACACACGCGAGATATGTTGACCACCGAACCTTAAGACGAGGCCTCTCACCTTCGATATCCACTCCCTCTTCCATTGCGATATCCGGGACAATGCCGATGGTAACGGTATCCGCCTCAGCTTCGGTCATGATCCCTCGTTCGACGAGCTCATCCCTATAGGTCGTCATAACAGTATCAATGGTTATCCATGGATCGCGCGTTTCTTTTTCGTCAACGAGATCCAGCATGCCCGCGCAATTGCTGAAGGGGTACACAAAGCAGTTCGGATCGCCGCGCAGCATACCACGTGACACATTCACCGCCCACATTTCATAACGTGCGGTATGCGCGATCGCAGAAAGTATAACCGCGAGCTCGAGCGTGTTCGATGCACCGTTCCTTTCTAACTCTTTCCGCACGACGGCACGTCCTTCTTCAAGGGCCCGGTCCGACTCTTCACTTCTCTTGGCGTATATTGCTGAATACAACATCTGTTCGTCGATGGCCGATTCCATAATGGCGCCGCTCTCTTCCCACAGATCAGGATGCCTGTTTCTCGCCGCGTTTACAATGCCTCTTCGCAAGATATCCCACGCGTGATTGGCCGGTGTTCGTTCAGTCCATATTTCATCTTGTCCGTGGAGCGAATCCGTATAAGCTTTCAGCTCGATCCATATCTCAGCCGTAAGCGTCTCGCCCCATACCGGTTCGATCGTCTCATTCCATAATCCCCGCACTGCTTCCCAGTGTTGTATGCCCTCAGGAGCCTCTTCTGGCGCCGGTGACCACTTATACAGCACAGGATCCCCCTCTTCCGGCTCCGAAAGCCCTTCGAACCCAAAAGGATCTCCCGTCGGTGACCTGCGGCCGGCAGCATATTTTTCGTTAAATCTACCTGGCAAAGGAGAATAGTCCGTTGTTCCTGCCTGACTGCTTGGAGACTGCCGTATCGCCCGCGAGCTGACGTAATCAAGGATCCCTCCTGCCGCATATTTCTCAGGCGCGCGAACTTTTGCCTTAAGAGCGTCGACCTCTCTTCCGAGTTTGTAGATCGCCGGTCGGGTCTTGTCCGCTAACTCAGCAAGTTCCTTTCCGTCCTGTTCAGGATCGGCAGAGGCATACCTAAGGTCGCGCTCGATCCTTCTCAGGTCCCTCTTCGCGTCATTCAGATCTTTAAGTTTCGCTCCGAGCTGCGCGTAATGGACGCTTTGCGCGACCGTTACTTTGCCGGCCAAGCTTTCCTGCACATCGAGTTGAGACGCCAATGCTTCGGCGCGCGCCCTGACGTCATCAAACCCTCTGTCTCCGAGAGTTCCGCCTCGTTCTTCAAGGCAGACTGCCGCTGCCGCTGTCGCGAAGAGCGCGGTCTTTATCGGGTCCCATCCGAACGCTTCTCCATACATCGCGGCGGCTGAAAATATGTCTCCGGTTCCCGTTCCGCTTACCTCTTTAACTCCTCTCATTGAGGGGATATGCGCGTATGCCTTTTCACCAAAGACGGAATCCTTTTTTGTACTGACGACCGAGCCGGCCGCGCCCATCTTCAAAAATACGGCCTTCGCGCCTTTTGAGTGAAAAAATACGATCAGGTCGCGGTAATTCGCTTTTTCTGCCGCCTTTTTTGCTCTATCAGCTCTGCTACTTTTACTGTCGCCGTATATCTGTCCTCCTTCGCCCATATTGGTTATAAAAATGTCGATCTCTTTGAATATCGTATAGCCTGATCTTTTGAACTTCTTCCACGTATGCGCAGGGTCAACGACAGTATCCAGTACGATCGTGAAGCGCTTAGCTACTCCCCGCTCTTTCCTGATAAATGCTTCTCTGCCACGTAAAAGCTGAATTGCCTTATCAAGATCTTTCATCAGGCCTGATAGCTCCAATCCTCCAAACTCGATAACCTCTACATCGTCAAAAAGGCCGCTTTTAACCTGAAGCTCGAACTGCTCGATGTCCAGGCCCGCGCTCGCGCCAACATTATGCAAAAAGCTTCTCTTACCACTGCCATGCTCAAAAATAACGGTTTTTGCCGTTGGTAATTCTGAATGAAATATAGCGTCAGCGCTGACACCGACATTCGCGTCTTCAAGGTCGGCCGACAGTACACCGTAGAATGTGCTGTCGTGATGTGCCCTTGAGGCAAACTTAGCGATAGAACGACCGAGTTTGGTAAGCTGCCCGAAAGCGCGCGCCGTACTGTAGGCGGGGCCGCCGCCGATCACGGTTCTCATAAGCCTGCGATATTCTGCCGGATATGCTTCTTTGTACCATGCGAGGAAATTCTCTATCGATCGTCCGCTCGGGTCTATTGAGCCGGGGATATCTCCTTCGACCTCAAGGCTCTCCATGGTAAGCCCGGGGATCTTTTTCTTAGCCTCTTCCCATCGCATATTGATGATAAGATCGACGACGGTGATCCCGACCGTCGCGATTTTGTGCTCCTCTGTTCTATTCTGCTTTATGTCAGCAGCCATGTCTCCCATGATCGACCAGGTAGGTGAATCTCGATCAGGACCCATAGAAGTCGGTGATTTTCTCAGCATCTCACCCGGCCAAAAACGATAGATCTCCGTCTTTTCTGTTGCGCTGATCCTTACGGGGCCGTCGATCGTTGCCGGCACAAAAACGAACCTTCCCTGCTGAATTGTCTTCGCCTCTTTTCCGGGTGCTTGAACTGTTGCTTGTCCATTGAATACAAGCATGTCATAGCCGCAACCGACGCCGGGCAGATCTATGCTGGCTTCCTCATTAGCGCTGCCGTTTAACACGATCGTTTCGGCAGCGAGAAGGTCCTCCGGCCATATCGCGCCGTATGTTCCTTCTATCAGCATCCTCGATTCCACATTGTGTGCGCCTGAATATTCCGTCTTTCTGTGATCCCGGACAATAAACGGCTCGGCTTTCTCAAACCCTTTGCTGGGAAGTACCCGATCCACAATAAGGTCGATCGCGCCTGCTTCGGTTGCCGGCCGATCAGGCGTGACCCATTCCAATTTATCCCAGAGATCTTTTCGCATCTTCGGCTTGCCGTCGCGTCCCAATTCTATAGGAGAGTCGTAGTCCCAGACGCTGACCGTCGTGTCGGACATTTGCTGCGGTTCGATAAGAACCATGTGCTCACCGCCGTCAGCATCAAGCACCTTTCTCGCGATCCACGCTTCATACTTCGCCAGAGGATTCGTCGCGGGCTTCGGGTGAATTTGAATAGAGAGCGAGTGGATGCCGTGTAAATGATCCGAAGGCACTATTATGACCATGCCGTCTTTAAGCTGTATCACATTCATAAAGCTTACGATCTCAGCGCGCACCTTTCGTATCTCTTCAAATTTTGCAGTCAGCTCACTATGGAATTGCGGATCTATTATCTCCCTGATATCCGGAAGCGGAACATCTCCTTCCCATCCCAGTGCCGTATACGCGTCTGCCCATTTTTTATTCTCAGGCTTAAACACTTCATTAAACCGTCGCGCGAATTCCTCGCTTGGTAGATCAGTTCTCATGGCATCTTTTATCCACACCATAAGCTCCCGGTCAAGCTTCAGCGCATCCGCGAATACCTGTTTTCCTGTCTTGGGGGGACCTTTCTTCTGTGGAAATGCTTGCTCAATTTTTTTGCTGTAGCCCATGTAGACAATATTCGGCGGGAATCCCGGTGTCATCACCTTGGCGAATGTTCTCTTCCTGTCCATTCCTTCGCCGATTACTTCGGGATGAGCGTCGAGGAACTGGTTAAACGTCGCATTCGGCAATGGTCCGTCGGTTCCCACTACCGCAGTATCCGTCACTAACGCAAATGCATTCTCTCCTTCCGGGACATTCGTTCTCGGCTCTGTAGCGCCACCCCAGATCTGCGCTATGTACCGCTCCCCTTGTTCGAGTCTCGGCGTTCTGTGCAAGATTGCATCATTACCTTTCAAACCCCATGCAAAATAGACCCATGTTGACGGGTCTTCGTAGGTAACAATATCCTGTGATAGAGCCTCAAGTTTTGCCGCTTGCAGCTCTTGGGCCGTGGCGCTCGGTGAGTTGCGGGACGCGGAACTCCCGCTACGATTTATTAGATTCCTTCTTAATAGATATTCTGCCTCCGGTGTAAGTCCCCATGAAACTTCGCTGGAAAGAATTGCCGGCGAAACCCTTTCGGCTATGCCGGCCTGAACGGCCCTTGCTAAGACTTGACCGCTGTATCTATCGCCGTACATCCTTGTAAAAACTTGCTTTAATCTGTCGGCCCTGTCAATGATCGTTAGGCCGTTCACCGGCTTAACCCCCCGCGCGATCTCTTGGGCATCATTGCTTTTGCTGTCTATCAGCCTTGAGGCGAGATATGCCGAGAGCGTGTTTGATTGTACCGGTCCTTCCCCGATAGCATAAGCATAGGAGCCTGTTGAATTTAAAATAAACGCTAAAAGCGTTACGATCGAAGCTAACTTCTTAAGAGCAACCTGTTTTTGGATCATGAACTCCTCCGTTTTCTATCCCATGGAACACCCGCGGGCATTCCCGAAGCGTCCCTTACTCATCTTGACCGGTATTCACAATCGGGAATGCCCATTTAGTGACATCCCGCTGAGCGTTCTTTCTCATTCATCCACACTTCTGAATGCAGGTTCCCGCGATGGCGGGACAAAAAATGGCAGGCTGCACGCAGCCTGCCAAGCATAACGTTGTTTTCTTACTTTTTTTCTAACGACGGCCGCCTAAGGCCGTCGCTTTGAGGGGGGTACTTTTTAAACTTTTTAATATTGCTAAAGCCATTGAAATATACTGATTTTTGGTGGGTTGTCAAGAGGGAATAACTGAATTTTTTGATTCCTAACTGAACAGCTGCCAGTTGCCAGTGACCAGTTGCCAGTAAAGATACAACTTTTTATATTAGTAATGGTTATGTATAGTGGGATGCTTGAAGGTTTTTTAGTAGCCCCCTCGGGCATATTACTGGTGACTGGAAACTGGCCACTGGCACCTGGCGACTCTAAGCCGCCGGTGGCTGCGTCTCCGCTTGTGGGGCTTGGAGATCTGCGCTGGTCTCGATATTCTTTACCTGTAGAGAGGGGTCTATCTTCTTGAGCAGCCCTTTGAGCACTTTCCCCGGGCCGATCTCAAGATAATCATTTACACCGGTTGACGCCACGAGCCGGATTGATCTTTCCCAAAGAGTGCCTGAACTAACTTGTTTAATAAGATTCTTCTTAATAACAACGGGGTCGGATTGAACCTCAGCGTCAACATTGCTGATGAATGGAACTTTCGGCGGCTCAATTTTGGTCGTTTCAATATACTGCCGAAGCTTCTCCCCGGCCTGCGCCATCAAGGATGAATGGAACGGCCCGCTCACATCAAGCTCAATAACCCGCTTCGCCCCCTTAGCTTTCGCAAGACTCGCCAATAGATCAATGTTCCGGGTTTTCCCCGATACAACGACTTGTCCGGGGCAATTCAGATTCGCGATCTCGCATCCGATCCCCTTACAGAGCTCTTCAACATCACTCAGATCCATTCCCAGCACACACGCCATCTTCCCGGGATTCTTCTTCGAGGCAGTTTCCATCAGCTCGCCCCTCTTTCTTACCAGGATAAGAGCGTCTTCAAATGAGATGCTCTCAACGGCAACTAACGCCGTATATTCTCCCAGACTCAATCCAAGGCTGAATTTTAACACCGTCCCCTGATCTTTTGTTGACTCAAAAGCGCGCAACGCGGCAATGCTGGTGACCAGGATCGCCGGCTGACAATTCGGCGTTAACGACAATTCTTCCTGCGGACCCTCAAAACAGAGTTTCATAATATCAATTTTTAAGATCTCGTTCGCCTTTTCAAATACCTCCTTTGCCTGGGGATAGCTATCATAGAGATCTTTCCCCATCCCTACATACTGCGCCCCCTGCCCGGGGAAAATATACGCCGCTTCTTTTGTTGTTTCATTCATATCATTCATCGTTCATTCTCTGCGTTATACTCATTGATCTTTGCTACCCGGTTCATTGTACATAGTTCAATACGGTTTATGGTTACCGGTGTACGGTAAACGGTAAAGGAATAAAAACTACAAAACGTTCGGTAGCGAGATCTGTATAATTTTAATGTTAATTTCCCATGAACCAATTGGTCGCTTTTTTATCTTTTGACCGTAAACCGTTAACCGTGCACCGTAAACCGTCTCTGAACTTCGTACTATGAACTGTTTTATTACCATTCAATAACAATCGCTCCCCAGGTCAAACCGCCGCCGAACGCATCGAGAAGGATCTTGTCGCCTTTTTTGATCCTGCCTTCCTGCACGGCTTCAACAAGCGCTACCGCGCTCGAAGCGGCCGACATATTTCCGTATTTTTCTATATTCAAATAAATTTTATCCGGGCTTATCCCCATCCTTTTTGCGACCGCCTGCAGGATCCGCAGGTTCGCCTGATGGGGGATCACAAGATCAATATCCTTGCCTTTAAGGCCCAGTGGGCGCGCTGCCTCTAACGCCGCGTTCGCCATGATCTTTACCGCGTGTTTGAACAACTCCTTTCCGTTCATCTTTACATAATGAAGCTTGCTTTCGAGCGATTTTGTGCTCGCCGGGATCCTCGAGCCGCCTGCCGGTAAATTCAGGAGATCGTTCTTTGTACCGTCAGCGCCGAGATACGTCGAGAGAATGCCCCCCTCGCTCACTTCAGAAAGGATAACGGCGCCCGCCCCATCACCGAATAATACGCATGTCGACCGGTCTGTCCAGTCGGTTATTCCGGACAATTTTTCAGCTCCTATAACGAGCGCGTTACGATACGTGCCTGAGCTGATGAACTGGTGCGCTATTGAGATCCCGTACACAAACCCTGAGCAAGCTACGCTGATATCGAACGCCGGGATCTGTCGCGCGCCTATCTTGCTCTGAACAAAGCACGCGGTTGACGGGAAAAACATATCGGGAGTTATCGTCGCCACAATTATCAGATCGATATCCTGCGGCTTCAGTTTGGCGTCTTTCAGCGCGGCTTTAGCCGCTTCGGTCGCGAGATCGCTCGTGGCCTCATCCGAGCGCGCCAACCTGCGCTCCTTTATGCCGGTTCTCGATGTTATCCACTCATCCGTAGTGTCGACCATCTTCTCGAGATCTTTGTTCGTGAGAATATTTTCGGGCAGGTACGCGCCGAGTCCGATTATGCCGACTTTCTTTTTTTCACACATCGCTCCAACCTTTCAGGGTAAGCCCTAATATGACTCCAGTTCCTCTACGATATGCTTATTTACTTCTTTATACGTAAATTCCGCCGCTACCCGCACCGCGTTCTTGAGCGCCTTTGCCGTTGAGGACCCGTGGCAGATGATGCACCGGCCGTCAACGCCTAAAAGCGGCGCCCCGCCGTACTCCGAATAATCCATCTTTTTCTTCAGTCCCCGGAACGCCGACCTTGACAAAAGCGCTCCGATCGTTGATATTACGCTGCGCTTTACCTGGATCTTCCACAACTCAACGAGCGTATCGATCACGCTTTCCGAGATCTTAAGGATGACGTTCCCAACAAAGCCGTCGCACACGATGATATCGGTCTTTCCGGCGTAAATATCGCGGCCTTCGATATTGCCTAAAAAATTAAGCCGTGATTCATTGAGCAGCGTGTGCGTCTCTTTCACATAACCGGTCCCCTTCGACTCTTCCTCTCCGATATTGAGCAGACCGACGGTCGGGTTCTTTTTTCCGAGAATATACCTCGAGTACGCATCGCCCATTATCGCGTACTGGAAGAGGTGCATCGGCTTCGGATCGATATTCGCTCCCACGTCTATTAATATGCTCATTCCGAGCAGGTTTGGCATTATCGTCGCGATACCCGGCCTTTCGACGCCGGGCAAAAGCCTCAGGCCAAGCGTCGCGGCGCAAATAACGGCTCCTGTGTTTCCCGCGCTTACAAACGCGTCGGCTTGGCGCTTCTTTAATATATCAAGCGCCACTACGATCGATGAGTCGCGCTTTCTCCTGACAGAAAGCGCGGCCGGCTCGCGCATCTCAATAACCTGGGTAGCGTTCCGCACCGTTATCCGCTCTTTTGGATATGAGTGTTTTTTGAGCTCTTCAAGGAGCCTCTTCTCGTCGCCGACGAGAATTACATCGTATCCAAATTCGTTCACCGCCTGAACGACGCCGTCCACTTCAATGACCGGCGCTCCATCGCCTCCCATGGCATCAACGACTATTTTCATGGCCGCTCCTTGCTGCGATAGTACCCGCGTACACTATCTCTTTGCCTTTTTTTCTTTCTCTTTTTTTACCACAACCGGTTTGTTCTTGTAGTATCCGCAATGCGGACATACGCGATGCGGCGGACGAAGTTTCCCGCACTGCGCGCATGCTGAGAAATTAGGTATCGGCAGCTTCCAGTTCGCCCTTCGCTTATCTCGTCTCGTTCTTGAATGTCTTCTTTTTGGATGCGGCATAGCTCCCTCGGTTATTTTTTTTCTGTTCATTCCGGACGATCCGGAATGTATCCTTCGCGATCATCAGCTCTTCGTTCGTAGGTACCGTCAGAAACGAAACCTTGGATCCGAAAACACTTTTCAGATCGGCCGAGATTGTATTCACCAGGCGGGGCCAATTTTCGCCTATACCCGCCGTAAACACTACCGCGTCCAGTCCGTTCATTGCCGCGGCGTACGCTCCGACGTACTTTTTTATCCTGTAGGAAAATATGTCGAGCGCAAGTTGCGCGCGAGCGTTGCCTTCTTCCGCCGCCGTCGTGAGATCCCGCATATCGTTGCTTATTCCCGACACCCCGAGAAGGCCGCTCTCTTTATTCAGTATTTCACTCAACCGTTTATGGGAACATCGCGTACGCCCGAGAATGTACATTATGACCGCGGGGTCAAAATCTCCGGGCCTCGTCCCCATAAGCAACCCCTCAAGCGGCGTAAAACCCATCGACGTGTCAACGGACTTGCCCCGGTCGACAGCCGTCATGCTGCATCCGTTCCCGAGATGGCACGTTACCATCTTCAATCTGCCGGCCGGTTTCTTGAGGATCTCCGACGCTTTTTGCGAAACGTAGCGATGACTCGTTCCGTGGAATCCGTATCTGCGGATGCCGTATTTTTTATAGAAGTGATACGGCAGACCGTACACATAAGCGTGCGGAGGCATCGTTTGATGGAACGACGTATCGAAGACGGCGACCTGCGGCGCATGACTCAGATACTTCATGCACGAGCGAATGCCCATCACCGACAGCGGGTTATGCAGCGGCGCCAGCTCGGAATACTTCTCTATCGATCTGAGCACACGAGCGGTTATAACGACCGACCCGCTGAACTCCTCAGCGCCGTGTACAACCCTGTGGCCGACGCCGTCAATTCGCCCGAGGTCTCTCACAACCCCGAGCGCCGCATCGGTCAGCGTATCAACAACGATCCGTATCGCGTCGTAATGATCCCTGCAGCGTACATTTCTTTTGGAAGCGCCGGCTGAACCCCTTTGATGCACCGATCGAGTCGTTCCGGTCCCGATCCTTTCAATGAGCCCTTTCGCGAGGCATTCATTGGTTCTTTTCGCGATCTCAAACAGCTGATATTTTACCGAAGAGCTTCCGCAGTTAATAACAAGTATCAGCATCGCATCCGTTCTGTTGCCTCGCTTCTCTGCGCCTGCAAGGCGGTAATTGCCGCCGCGTCCACAATGTCGTCTACACTGCATCCGCGCGATAGATCGCTGCACGACCTCTCGAACCCCTGGATTATCGGGCCAACCGCGCGGCCGCCGGCGAGCCGCTGGACCATTTTATACGCGATATTCCCGGCATCGAGGTTCGGGAAGATCAACACGTTCGCTCTTCCGGCCACGTCGCTTCCCGGGCACTTCCTTTTGGCGACTTCCGGCACTATCGCGCTGTCGAGCTGAAGCTCACCGTCAACGATAAGGCTCGGATCTTTTTCTTTTGTTTTTGTCAGCGCTTCCCGTATCGTGTCAACTGACTCGCCCCTTGCGCTTCCCTTGCTTGAATAGCTCAAGAACGCGACACGTGGTTCTTTTCCTACCAGCTGCTTGAACGTCCTGGCGCTTGAGATGGCGATGCCGGACAACTGCCTCGCGTTCGGCTTGGGGTTAACGCCGCAGTCGGCGAACATAAACACGCCGTTCTCGCCATATACGGCGCCGAGGCCCGTCATTTCGATCAAAAAAGCCCCTGATATCGTGGCAGCTTTCTCGTCGCGTGGAAGACAGTGAAGCGCATAGCGTAGAATGTTCGGCGTTGTATTGCTAGCCCCGGCCACGATCCCGTCCGCCCTTCCAAGTCTCACCATCAAAAAAGCGCTCAGAACCGGGCTCGTCCTGACCGCCTGATAGGCGTCGTCGCTCGAGATGCCTTTATGCTTTCTTATCTGGTAATAGGTCTCCGCGAGCTCCTTCGCTTCGCTTGCGTCACCGATCCTCTCGACGATGATCTCTTCGGGAACCTTGTCTCGAATATCGTCGAACAGAGCGTCGCCGGCCACGATCACCGGCCTTACGATCTTGTTCTCAGACAGCAGCTTCGCGGCTTCGATCACCCGGTCGTCTTCACCTTCGGGAAGCAAGATCGTTTTTGGGGTTTTTGACGCGCCGATACGTATCGTCGCAAGAAGGTTCATCGCTTCTTTCCGGCAAGGCGCTTTATTAAACTATCGCTCACCTTCTTCGGGACAAAATCGCTCACATCCGCCCCGAGCCCCGCGGCCTCTTTTATGAGGCGCGATGAGATATACGAATATGATTCATGCGGCATCAGATACACCGTCTCGATGTCCTGGCACAATTTTCTATTCGTTAAGGCCATTTGAAACTCGTATTCAAAATCCGATATCATCCTCACGCCCCGGACTATTACCGTCGAACCTTTCTTCTTCGCGTACGAAACAACAAGCCCCTTAAAGCTGTCGATAGAAACATTCTTCACGCCCTGAAGAGCGCTCGCAAGCATGCTTTTTCGTTCACTGACGCTAAAAAGCGTCTTCTTCCCGGAATCTTCGGCAACAGCGACTATCAATCTGTCGAAAATCTTCGACGCCCGCTTGACGATGTCAATGTGGCCATAGGTGACCGGGTCGAATGTGCCGGGATATACCGCTCTATTGTCCTTTTTTGCCATTATGCCCCAAAAATTGATATAACCGAATCTCCGTACCGTTTCCGGGCCCTTAATTTAAGAGCGATATCCGGAGCCGCCGCCTCATCGTCCCTGTGATGCTCTATGACGGCAAAACTTCCGGGGCTTAACATACCATAATTAGACGCTAATATCAAGCTTTGTTTTGCCAGCTCCCTGCCGTACGGCGGGTCCATAAAGATAATGTCGAACGCTTCGAGCTGTTCTGCCAGTTTTTTTAGGGCCCTCTTTGCCTCCATCCTAAAAACGACGGCGACATCCCGGGGAATCCCCAATGTTTTGATGTTATCACGAATCACGCGAACACAGCGCATGTCGTCGTCTACGAATACCGCCTTTCTCGCCCCTCTCGAAATAGCCTCGATCCCAAACGCGCCGCTTCCCGCGTAAAGGTCGAGCACCGCTGCCCCCTGTACCTTCCCGGCAATTATATTAAAAACCGCTTCACGCACCCTATCCTTTGTCGGTCTTACGGAGCAGGCCTTCGGAAAAGCTATTCGCCTTGATTTAAATTCTCCGCCGACGATCCGCATCCTGCCCCTCCCGTTTATCCAATCTCGTTATGGTGAACCGAGCGATGCCTTCTCCCAAGCTCCTCTTTCAGGAGCCTGTTCTGGATCCCCTCAAGATCGGGATCCTCCCGCATCAAACCAAAAGCTTCGCGTCGGGCCGATTGCATTATATCGAAATCTTTCACAACATCTCCAAATCGCAGCTCGAGCAGGCCATGCTGCCTCGTGCCGGTAAGTTCGCCGGGCCCGCGAATACTCAAGTCCTCTTCGGCGATCTTGAATCCGTCGATCGTATCTTTGATGGCACACAGCCTCTTTTGAGCCATTTCCGTTGTCGGATTCGCGAGCAAAATACAGTATGATTCGTGCGCGCCCCTGCCGATCCTCCCGCGCAGTTGATGGAGCTGCGAAAGGCCGAACCTCTCGGCGTTCTCGATAACCATACACGTCGCGTTCGGTATGTCGATCCCGACCTCTATCACCACGGTCGAAACGAGCACGTTTACCGCCCCTGTTTTAAAATCTTTCATCACTGAATCTTTTTGAGCGGGACTCATCTTCCCGTGGAGAAGACCTACCGTAAAGTCCGGAAACTCTTCCTTCCGAATGGTCTCGTACATCTCTTTCGCGGACCTAACCTGCAAGCTATCAGATCTTTCGATGATCGGATAGACAATAAACGCCTGCCGCCCCTTCTTCACCTCTTCCCGCACAAATTGATAGACATCGCGCCGTTTCTTCTCTTCAACCCAATACGTCATGATCGGGCGCCTGCCGGAGGGAAGATCGCGAATGATCGAGATGTCGAGATCCCCAAAAACCGTTAACGCAAGCGTCCGCGGTATCGGAGTCGCCGTCATTACCAGGACATGGGGAACCTCGCCCTTTTCCCGTAATATCGCGCGCTGCATAACCCCGAATTTGTGCTGTTCGTCGATAATGACGAGGCCTACGGACCTAAAGGTCACCTCAGTCTGGATTACCGCGTGTGTTCCCACGACAATATTCGCGCGCCCATCGGCCATCTCAGATGAGAGTGCCTTTTTTCTGTCGGCGTCGACTCCGCGCGCGAGAAAAACCACGTTAATACCAAGCGGCATGCAGATCTTACTCAGAACCACATAATGCTGCCGCGCCAGAACTTCGGTGGGAGCCATTATAACCCCTTGAAACCCGTTCTGGACCGTAAGAACAAGAGCGTGCGCGGCGACAATGGTCTTTCCGCTTCCGACATCGCCCTCAAGGAGCCTGTTCATCGGCCTGGAGGACGACATATCCTTTTCAATATCGCCGATCGCCTTCTTCTGGCCGTCGGTCAACTCAAATGGGATCGATCTTGCGAACAACTCGATCAGATCTCCTTTCAGGGTGTGCCGCATAGTATTCGATCCTGACCTTACGCGATGCCGCCGTATCGCCAGAACAAGCTGAAGAAGGAAGAATTCTTCGAAAATAAGCCGCTTGTGCGCCTTTTCAAGGTTCTCGAAACTTGCCGGAAAATGTATATTCTCAAGCGCGAATTTTATATCAACGAGACGCTCTCGCGCGCGAATGTTCGTCGGGAGTATATCGCGCACCTGCTTTGCGTACGTATCGACCACCCGGTCAGCGAGCCTTCGTATATACCGCTGCGTTATTCTCTCGGTCAGCGAGTAAACGGGGACTATCCTTTTCGCGCTCAGGAATTCGGACTCTTCTTTATCCATCACCTCGAATTCGGGATGATTCATCTGCAAAGAATCGTGGAGCTCCACTTTCCCTGACAGGATCGCCGTCATGCCGGCCTTGAACAACCCGCTTATAAACGGCTGGTTGAACCATACCGCCTTCATGGTCCCGGTTTCGTCTTTCAGCGATACTTTTACGATCGACATACCGCGTCTGGATCTCCGTGACGATACGGACGCTATGTCCGCCTGGATCGTCTGGCACTCGCCTATCGCTACATCCTTTATCGCGGTTATCTTCGACCGGTCCTCGTATTTCCTCGGCGCAAAATAAAGAAGATCCGCTATTGAGTGTATGCCAAGCCGAGCGAGCTGTTCGCTTTTTTTCGGCCCGACGCCTTTGCAGTATCGTATCGGGGTATAGAGGCCTTCGTTTTTTTCTTGCATATATTGTGAGTTCATGTTAAACTCTCCGAAAATCAGAGGATAGCAATATGTCAAAAATTTGCGCTATTTGCGGAAAAAAACCTGTTGCCGGAAGAAGCATTGTCAGACGCGGTTTGCCGAAGAGCAAAGGCGGCGTCGGCCTAAAAACAACCGGCATCACTGCGCGACGTTTTCTTCCTAACTTGAAGACTGTTCGCGCTAAAATCGGTGGTACAACAAAACGTATTCGGGTCTGCGTGAAATGTATCAAGGCCGGAAAAGTCGTTAAGGCCGGAAGATCTATCAAGAGACCATAGCTCCCGCCAAAGTATCTCCAATTTTAGCACAGGTAGGGTGTTTTTTCAATAGAGGGGCTAGGCGCTCTGCGCGCTATTGAATATCTTTAATTTCCAGCTGAATCGACGGCAATCCCCGCCACGTATTTATTGAGGGGATATAGGCGAGATCTATTGTCTGGCCGTATTTCGGCATCTCATGGCCTTCTCTTCCGAATGTAATTGCCTCACAGGTCGTCTTTTTATCGGTCACGAAAAACTTGAATCCTTTCTTCCCTATCGGCCGCGGGTCGTCTTTGACGATAAGTTTACGGGACGAAAGCACCGGAGGCGGGTTGTCGGGGCCGAACGGCGCCATGCTCTCCAGCTCGTAGATGACCTTCTCTTCCAGATCACCGAGCGGAATATCGATATCGACATCGAGGGTGGGAATGAGATCACCGTCGCTCATCGATACCCGGGCGACCTCATTGATCTTTTCCCTGAACTCATCCACCATATGTTTTTCGATCGTTACGCCGCATGCCGCTTCATGCCCGCCGAATCCAAGAAGCGAATCCTTGCACTCGAGGAGCGCATCGAACAGATGAAACCCTTCAACGCTCCTTCCGGACCCTTTCCCGACATTCCCTGTTATTGAAATAAGGATGGCGGGCCGGTGATATCGTTCGACAAAACGTGACGCGACGATCCCGATAACGCCCTGATGCCAACCCTCATTCGCCAGAACGATCACCTTATGAGCGTCAAGGTCAACCTCACTCTCTGCCTTCGCGAGCGCCTCCTGAAGAAGCTTGCCTTCGATCTTTTGTCTGTTCTTGTTCTCCGTGTTCAGGGTCTTCGCGAGATCATTCGCGATACATTCGCTCTCGGTAAGGAGAAGTTCGAGCGCCAGTTCCGGCGATCCGATCCTTCCCATCGCGTTTATTCTCGGGCCAAGAATGAACCCCACATGGCCGCTCGATATATCCTTCCCCTGTAACCCCGAAGCGCTCTTAAGCGCGTTGATCCCGGCCCGCTTCGATCTGCTGAGCATCGAAAGCCCGTGCTTCGTGAGGACGCGGTTCTCGCCGGTCTGGGACGCAATATCAGCTACCGTTCCGAGCGACACAAGATCGAGAAACTCTTCCGCCGACATATTTCCGCCGTCAAGCAACGCGATCGCGAGCTTGTATGCGAGGCTCACGCCGGCAAGATGCTTGAAAGGATACTCGCAATCGTCTTGATGAGGATTTATTACCGCGCACGCCGGCGGCATTTTTTTGTTCAATATTCTGTGATGGTCGGTAACGACAACGTCGATCTTCAATTCATTCGCGTACTCTATCTCTCGATATGATGTTATTCCGCAATCGACCGTTATGATCAGGGAAACATTCCTTTTTTGCGCCGCGCTGATCGCCTGGAGATTCAGGCCATACCCCTCTTCCAGCCTGTTCGGAATATACGATTCCACGCGCGAGCCAAGCATCCTGAGCGCGGAAACAAGAAGGGCCGACGCCGTTATCCCGTCAACATCATAATCCCCGTACACCAGGATCTTCTCGCCTTTCGATACCGCGCGCTGAATGCGCTTAACCGCCTTCCTCATGTCTTTCAAAAGATACGGATCGTGGCACGAGTCAAGACTGCAGGATAGATACTTTTTCGCCTGCTCTACGGTGATGATCCCGCGATTGATCAATACCTGAGCCGTAATGCGAGAAATATTAAGCGCTTCCGAAAGGCTCTTTTGCAGCCGGTGATCCTGCTCTTTAATTTTCCAGCGCTTCATCGCTTCCTTCCTGCCTGCTTGCCTTGCCAGCTCAATATCAGAGGCGTCGCGATAAATATGGTCGAGTAGGTACCGGTCAGGATGCCGACAAATAGGCATATCGCGAACCCCCGCAGAACGTCTCCTCCCCAGAAGAGGACCGACACGACGACAAGCAGCGTTGTGAGTGAGGTGAGCATCGTTCTTGACAACGTCTGGTTGATGCTCATATTTACGAGATCGGCGAACGTCGTCTTTTTTGCGAACCGCATATTTTCCCTTATTCGCGCGTATATTACGATCGTATCGTTGATCGAATAACCGGCGATCGTAAGAAGCGCCGCGACGATCGTCAGGTCGAGCTGGCGCTGCGCGATCGCGAGCACCCCGATCGTGATAAAGACATCGTGAAACAGCGCTATTACGCCCGCGAACGCGTATTTCAAGTTGAACCTAAACATCACGTAGATCAGGATCCCGAGAATACCGTAAAAGAGCGCCAGAGACGCGTGTTTTCTGAGAACTTTTCCTACGGCCGGCCCGACCGTATCGACGCGCATCAGCTCAAAGCTTCCCTCACCGAAATTTTTCCTGAAGATCGCCTGGGTATCTTCGACCGACGCTTCAGGCGTCCGGATGATAACCTCGCGAAGATTACCGTACTGCTGTATGGACGCGTTCCCGAGGCCGATCTCCTTGAGACTGTCACGCACCCGATCGATCTGAGTATCTCCCTTAAAAAGGAACTGCTGCAGCGTTCCGCCCGCGAAATCAACGCCGTAATTATCTTCTCCTCTGGCGCCGAATATACCGAGCCCGATCACGATAGCGATAATCGACGTGATAAAACATATTTTCCTCTTGCCGATAAAATCTATCTTCGTAGCCGGGAAAAACTGCATCATGCGCAATTTCGTGATGTCGAATTGCGTGATCAAGACATCGAAGATCGTTCGCGTTACAATGATCGACGTAAAAAGACTGGCGAGGATACCGGTTGTGAGCGTAACGGCAAATCCTCTGATCGGGCCCGACCCGAACTTGAACAGCAGAACCGCCGCGATAAGCGTCGTCACGTTCGCGTCGAGGATCGTCAGGAACGCCCTCCGGTAACCGGCAGGGATCGCCGCGCGAACGCTCTTCCCAAGAACTATCTCCTCGCGTATCCTTTCGAATATTAGAACATTCGCGTCCACCGCCATGCCGATGGTCAGGATAAGACCGGCGATACCGGGCAGGGTCAACGTCCCCTTAAAGAGCGAAAGCGCCGCGAGAACAAGAATTATGTTCAGCAGCAGCGCGACACAGGACACAAGCCCCGCAAGACCGTAATAAATAAGGATAAAAACGAACACGAGCGAACCGCCGATCAGCGTCGCGCGTATACCGCTGGTGATCGAATCCTTTCCGAGAAGCGGGCCTACCGTCCTCTCTTCTTCGACGATAACGGGCGCCGGAAGAGCGCCGGCGCGCAGTACAATCGCGAGGTCATTCGCCTCATCGACCGAGAAGCGCCCTGAGATCTGCGCTCTGCCCGATGGTATCGGCTCGCGAATAACCGGCGCCGATTGCACCTTGCCGTCAAGCACGATCGCCAGGCGCTTTCCGACGTTCGCCGCTGTCAGCGTCGAAAAAATCGCGCCTCCTTTCGGGCTCATCGTGATCGATACATACGGCTCGCCGAACCCGCTCGATGCGAATTGGGTCTGCGCGTCGACAAGCATATCACCGGTCAGCGCCGCGTCTACCTCAACAAGCATCGGCTCTTTTGACCCGCGCTCAGTCGCCATCTCCTTTATCTCGAACCCTTCCACCTCTTTGCCTTCAAGCGCGTCTTTAACGAGCTGAACGTCGTCGCTTACGATCCTGAATTCAAGATGCGCTGTCCTTTTTACGATCTCAAGAGCGCGGTCCCTGTCCGTTATCCCCGGCATCTGAACGATAATATGGTCGGCCCCCTGCTTCTGGATCGACATTTCACTGACGCCAAACTGATCAACCCTGTTGCGGATGATCTCAATAGCGCGGTCGAGGGCGTCTTTCTTTGACTCCTCGGAGATCTTCGAAGAATCGAGCTTCAGAACAAGATGCATTCCTCCCTGCAGGTCGAGCCCCAGATTGATCTTTCCTTTCTGTATTACATTTCCCGATTGGTCATAAACCGAAAACGGAGGCAAAATGAGATAAACTGCCGCTATCGCCAGCGCAATAAGGCCTACGATCTTCCACTGTAAACGTCTGTCCATTACTCTCCCGCCTTTCTGCGAATCGTTGATATGGCGCTCTTAAGAACTTCTATCTTGACGTTCTGATCGACCCGCAACGTAACGGCCTTTTCCTTGACGTTCGCTATTGTGCCGAATATACCGCCCGACGTCGTCACCTCATCGTTCTTTTTCAGCTCTTCGAGCATCTTTTTGTGCTCATCCTGCGTTTTCTTCTGCGGCCTGATCAGCAAAAAATAAAAAATTACGAATATAAGCACTACCGGCAAAAATCCCATAATAGGGTTAGCCTGTGGGTTCATACTTTCATCTCCTTTTTTGATTTATAAGAATTTTTAAAACTGTCTCTAAACGACAAAAACCTATCTTCCGCGATCGCAAGCCTCGCGGTTTCCATAAGTTTAACATAAAAATATATATTGTGCAACGAGACTAATCGAAGCCCCAATATCTCCTGGGTATTAAACAGATGTCGAATATACCCCCGGGTGTGATTGCGACAGACACCGCACTCGCATGCCTCATCGATCGGACGAAAATCCGCTTTATACGCCGCGTTCCTGAGCTGCAACTCTCCTTGCCAGGTAAACGCCTGGCCGTTCCGTCCGTTTCTCGTTGGAACGACGCAGTCAAACATGTCAATGCCGATCGATATCGCGTCGATCAAATCCCGCGGGGTACCCACCCCCATAAGATACCGGGGCTTGGTTTCCGGCAGAACGTCGGCTGTATGCTCGGCGATCTCGCGTATCAGGCTCGACGGCTCGCCAACGCTGACGCCACCGACAGCATATCCGTCGTATCCAATCTCCATCAGTTCTTCGGCAGCCTGTTTTCTAAGGTCGAGGAAGGTGCTCCCCTGCACAATCCCAAAGAGCATGCGTTCAGGGGCATCCACAGACTGGCGACTGGCGACTGGCGACTGGCGACGCGCATTTTGCATTTTTGCAAAATGCGTCTTAGACCTCCTCGCCCAGTCCATTGTCACCTTCAGCGATTCTTCGGCATATCCTCTCGTTGCCGGATAATGAACGCACTCGTCAAGCGGCATCACGATATCGCTCCCGAGCCCGTCCTGAATATCAACAACGCTCTCAGGGGTCAAGAAATGCCTTGAGCCATCGATATGAGATTGAAACTCAACCCCTTCCTCCTTTACCTTCCTCAGTTTGGCAAGGCTGAACACTTGATATCCGCCACTGTCGGTCAGGATCGGCCTATCCCACGACATAAATCGATGCAGACCGCCCGCCTGTCGTATCAGATCGATACCGGGCCTGAGGTATAAATGGTAGGCATTTGACAGAATGCCCTCAACGCCGCACGACTCAACATCTTCCTTTGATAATGTTTTTATGCTTGCCTGCGTCGCAACCGGCATAAAGATCGGCGTATTGAGCTCCCCGTGGGGAGTACGTATCTTCCCGATCCGCGCTTTTGTTGTGGCGTCTTTGTGGATTAACGTAAACATGTGTTTTTAAACCTGCTATTTTGATCATAACGCAATGTGCGTAGGTTTGTCATTCCCGCGAAAGCGGGAATCCATGTCCTTCTTCTGTCATTCCCGCGAAAGCGGGAATCCATGTCCTTTTTATTCTTTTTGCATGCACTTGAAAATCCAATTGAATAGCGTTGCCCTGGATTCCCGCTTTCGCGGGAATGACAAAAAAAGGAATACATAAAAACAAGGACTCATCCGGGCACACCGATTCGTCATAAAATAAGCATCGCATCCCCATAGCTAAAAAACCTATACTTCAGCTCTATCGCCTTGCGGTACGAATCAAAGATAAGCTCTTTTCCGGCAAACGCTGATACCAGCAGAAGCAGCG
>JBDRSA010000035.1:0-7825 GCA_043825275.1 Candidatus Omnitrophota bacterium | reverse complement strand
GTATCTAGTAAAAAGAGATTGACCATAAGCAGGTTTTAAGATTAGAACACAAAATTCGGTTTGCTAGATACCAGATACAAGATACTAGATACTGATTTTCCTAGATACAAGATACCAGATACTAGATACAAAGTTCGATATACGAACGACGAATCACGAATGACGAAACAATTAAGCGAAGGAAAGCAATGGAAGCAGTAATAAGCGCCAAAAGAAAAGTACCGGTCCTGCAGGCGCTTTTTCAGCAGCGGTATTCGTATTTGTTCATTATGGTTCCCTTCGCGCTCTTTACGATCTTTGTTCTTTTGCCGATCTTCGCGTCGTTCTTCCTGTCGTTCACGAAGTATGACGTTATCCATCCCTGGAAATGGGTCGGGCTCGAGAACTACAGGAATATCTTTCTGAACGACATGCGGTTTAGAAAGGCGATGCTGAACACCTTCATCTATGTCATAACGACCGTGCCGATCGGCATATGCATGGCGGTTCTCGTAGCGGTCGCGATCGATCAGAAGATACGGTTCAAGAACTTCTTCAAGGGAATATTTTTTCTCCCGACGGTCACATCGATCGTCGCGAGCTCCGTTATGTGGAAGTGGCTCTTCGCGGGCGGGAAATACGGTCTTATAAATTATTTCATCCTGATGAAGCTCGGATTTGAGCCGGTCGACTGGCTGCTTTCGCCGAGCTTGACGCTGCCGTCGATCATGATCATGTCGATCTGGGCAGGGCTCGGGTACAACGTGATCCTCTTTTTGGCGGGGCTCCAGATGATCCCGCATTCCATATATGAGGCGGCAGAAGTCGACGGCGCCGGTTTCTGGCAGCAGTTCTTCAGAATCACGCTTCCGCTGTTGCGGCCGACGCTGGTATTCGTCACCGCGATGAGCTGTATATTTTCGTTCCAGGTCTTTGAGCAGATCTATGTTATGGCGAACGTCGAAGGGAAGATCGGCGGCGTACTTGATTGCGCGCTGACGATCGTTCCGTATCTCTATGATATGGGATTCCATAAATTTCAGATGGGATACGCCTGCGCGCTGGCGTATGTTATATTCATGTGTGTCGTTATCCTTACGTTGATCAATACAAAATTCCTTAAGTCGAGGGTGGAATATTAATGAATCGTATTTCGTCATGCGTATTGAGTATATCGTATTGCGCATCGTGCGCAGAAGGACTAGATCTGTCATTGCGAGGAATCACGCGAGAGCGGGATGACGAAGCAATCTCCCGAGCGAAGCGAGGGTCTTTCTTGTAATTCTGACTGAGATTGCTTCACCCCTTCGGGGTTCGCAATGACGAATAGGGAGTCGCGCTCGCGACTGAGGACGAAATGTCCGAAGGAGTGCCGAGCTCTCCGAGTTCGGCCAATGACGAAATTTAGAGTTCGCAATACGACATACGCAATACGAAACACGGTTGTTCTAAGGGAGTCACGTGATCAAACTAAAGCGGCATAATTTCATTGTCAATCTGTTCGTCTACCTCTTTCTGTTTATCGGCGCGTTCTCGATGGCGATGCCGTACTACTGGATGGTGCTGACGTCGGTTAAGCCCCAGGAGGAGATCCAGACGTATCCGCCGCGATTCGTTGTGGAAAATCCGACCCTTGAGCCGTACAAGGATCTTTTTAACCTGATCCCGATGGGCAGGTACGTTCTGAACAGCATCTTTATTGCCGGCTCTATTGTGCTCTTTAACATATTTGCCTGCAGTCTGGCGGGGTACGCCTTCGCGAAACACAAGTTCTTCGGGCGCGATACAATATTCTTCCTTTTTCTCGCGTCGCTCATGGTGCCGTGGCAGGTGAACCTTATTCCCGGATTTATCATTGTCAAGAACCTGGGTTGGCTCGATTCGTACCAGGGGCTTATTATTCCCTCGATGGCGTGGACCGCGTTCGGCATATTTCTGAACAGACAGTTCATCTACTCGATTCCCGACGACCTTATCGACGCGGCGCGGATAGATGGATGCAGTGAGCTGCGGATATATGTCCATGTGATACTGCCGCTGATCAAGCCGGTTCTCGCGACGCTCGCTATCTTTACGTTCATTCAGCAATGGAACAATCTGGTGTGGCCGCTGATCATCGTCAGTTCCCGCCATATGAAGACCGCTACGTTGGCGCTTGCCGTTTTGAGCAGCCAGACAAGTTCGAATTTCGGCATGCTTATGGCGGCAACGGTTGTCGCTACGACGCCGATGCTGATAATATTTTTACTGTTCCAGAAATACATCATTAAAGGTGTCGCGTTGACGGGACTGAAAGGCCGAGACAGTTTGTCCCTGACCGCGGCGGGAAAACGCCGGTATAAAGGATGAAAAAAACATGAGACTGAAAAGAAGATTTGCGATTGTGTTCGTACTATCAGCATTCGTTGCTACGGTGAGTTCCTGCGGTTCAAAGAAGATGACCGCCGACGGTGAGCAACGCTCTGAGCCTGTCGAAGAGCAACGCTCTGAGTATGCCGGAGAGCAACGCCCTGAGCCTGTCGAAGAGCAACGCTCTGAGTATGCCGGAGAGCAACGCTCTGAGCCTGTCGAAGGGGCGAGTTCATCTCAGGAGACTCCGCCGACCAGGGTTGCCGGTACGCTCAACGCGGTAAAGCAGGACGCGATGGATCTGAAGAATGTGATCGAGCAGGCCCGGGCGGAAGGCCTTGTGAAGGGCCAGGCGGCAGAAGTTGCGTCCACCGCGGGTGAAGGATCCGACGAGGGCCTGGTCTATCTGTCGTTCACGAATGCCGAGGTCTCAAGCTTTGAATCGACGCCTGATTGGGCGCCGAAGCCGGACCCGAAAGCTCCGATCGACGGGAACCTTGAGACGAGGTGGTCGCCCGATCTCGGAAAAGATAACGAGTGGGCGTATTTCGATTTCGGAAAGAAGAAGACCATTTCAAAATTCATCATACGCTGGGAAGCGGCGTACGCTACCAGGTATGAGATACTATCGTCCGACGACGCGGAGAATTGGAAACGGATCATCCGGAACGATGACGGGCAGGGTGAGGTTGAGGAGATCGAAATCTCCCCGGTCACGTGCCGTTATGTTAAGATAATCGGCCTTGAACGGGCGAACCCCGATTGGAGTTTCTCCATGTGGGAATTCGAGGCATACGGACCGAAGGAGAAAAATCCCGGTGATATGACGCTGCTAGAGACGTTCCCGCACCGGAATGTTCCCGCGATCGACGAAGCGTTCCTCGAGACGGTGACGTTCGCCGACGGCGAAGTCGTTCCGTCGCCGGGCGCGCTCGCGCGCGATGAGTTCCAGCGCGGCATCAACTACACATCCTGGGCGCCCGAAGAGCTCGCGCAGCCGATGTCCGACGCGTCACTTAAGTATATCTCCGAGATCGGCGCCGGCCACCTATCGCTTATGGTTGTCTGGTATCAGGATTCTGTCGATACGCCGGAGATCTATCCGGACGAAGACAAGACGATCTCGGACGAGGCGCTTGAACACGCGATCAATGTCATCCACAAGCTGGGTATGAAGGTACTTCTGAAGCCCCATATCGACCTGAAGGACGACGAGATGCGGATGTATATCATTCCGGGCGACACATGGTTCAAATATTACAAAGCGTTCATAGTGAAATACGCCAAACTCGCGGAGAAATACCATGTCGAGATCCTCTGTATCGGAACGGAGCTTTCGAATACTTCGACGGCGAACTGGCGCGACCAGTGGGCCGACATCATCGACGCGGTGCGCGGGGTCTACACAGGACCGCTGACCTACGCGTCGAACTGGGACGAATACGAATCGGTCTCGTTCTGGGACCAGATGGATTATGTCGGCATAGACGCGTATTTTCCTCTTTCCGAGAAGAAGGACCCCTCGAAAGAGGAGCTTGTCGCGGCCTGGAACGCGCAAGGCGACAAGCTCGAAGCCTGGCTCGCCGAGAAGAATCTTACCGAAAAAGGGATCATTTTTACCGAGATCGGCTACGATTCCATCGACGGGTCGAATGTTCAGCCGTGGCGGGTCCTGGCGACGCTTTCGGACCAGGTCGAGGACCAGAACGAACAGGCCGATTGTCTGGACGCGTTGATGGAGGCATTACACAAGCGGAGTTGGTTTAAAGGTTTTTACTGGTGGAATTATTTCCCCCGCCCGGATATTGGGGCGTTAGGATATACGCTGCGAGGAAAGATCGGCGAAAGCGTCCTCACAGATTGGTTTGAAAGAAAACAATAACGATAACAAATGGAGAGGAGGTTGATGTACATGAAAGCATTGTGTGTATTGATAGCATCAGCGTTTCTGGCGATCTGTGTCGCAAGCGGCAGCGCGTTCGCGGCAGAGAAGATCCTCTATAGTTTTGAGGACGGCGTCGAGGGCTGGGAAATACCCGAGTGGTCGCTCGAAAAGGACGACCATGTCACCCAGTCGATCGAATCATCGCGGGATTTCTCGAAGGACGGGCGGCGGAGCCTTGAGGTAAAGGCCGCTTTTCCCGGGAAGCGCTGGACAGCGGCTATCGTCGAAGTGGCCGAGTATTTCGATTGGTCCAACAACGACGTAGTCTCCTGTGATATCTATCTTCCGAAGGACGCGCCGAGCGGTCTGAAAGCGAAGATGATCCTCACCGTCGGTAACGAATGGAAGTTCACGGAAATGGCACGTTCCGTGAAGCTCGTTCCCGGCGAATGGACCACCGTAGCGGCAAGTCTGGCCGACGGCAGCACCGATTGGCGCAAAGTCGTGGCCGATCAGGACTTCCGCGGAGATATACGGAAAGTGGACGTACGGGTTGAGTCGAACAAGAAGCCTGAGTTCGCCGGCTCGTTTTATATCGACAGCATGAAAGTCACATCGAAGTAGAGAATACTGTCTGACGCCGTCCCGCCAATGACCCGCAGGGGTCAAGAGCGGGACGGCGAATGACGGAGAATTGAAACAGAACCCCGAGGATCTGTATGGCGTTAGAGCGGAAAACAATTATGAGAGTATTGGTGCTCGTCGCTTGTGTGGCGGCCGCATCTTTCTATATGAAAAAAAATAAACCATCCGGTACCGAAACGACCGGTACCCGCCGTAAAGTGACGGTGAGGAAGTCTGCCGATGTCCTCGGTAAAGGGGTCACCTCCGAGAAAAAGATAACCCCGCAGGGAGACCTTCTTTTGTATGATTTTGAATCCGACCGGCTTGATTGGGAGATCCCTGAATGGGCCGCTGACCAGGAGGACCATGTCGCGATCTCGCTCAATCGGTCGCAGAATTACGCCAAGAGCGGAAAGCACAGCCTGAAAGTCATGGCGGAATTCCCCGGCAAGACGTGGACCGCGGCGCTGATAGAGTCCGAGCGGTTTTATGATTGGGGCCCGTACAGCTGGATCAGCTGCTACATCTATCTTCCGGAGGACGCGCCGAAGGGTTTAAAAGCGCGCTTTGTTTTGACTGTTGGTAAAGAATGGAAATTCACCGAAATGAACCGGGCGATCTATCTCGTGCCCGGCGAATGGAACCTGGTCACCGCGAACCTGCTTCCCGGAAGCGGCGACTGGAAAATGATTTCGGTTGACGACGACTTCAGGAAAGATATCCGGAAGCTCGATGTGCGTATTGAATCGAACAAGAAGCCGGAGTATTCCGGCGCTGTTTATATTGATGATATAAAACTGTCCGGGAAATAAAGGTAGTCCGGATCAAAGGATAGCGTACGGATGAAGAATAACGTCTATTACGTGATCGTTGCGCTGCTCGCGGTGGTGATAGTATTTTCTATAGCGGGCATTATGAAACAGGATGATGGTACCGGAACCGATTTTAAGCCGGTGTTCCAGAAGGGCATGAACTACGTTTCCTGGCAGGAGGACCGTTATTTAACTCCCGGATCGGACGCGGCGCTTAAGGCGCTTGCCGATACGGGGACCGAGTGGGTTTCGCTGGTGACGACGTGGTATCAGGTCGATTGCTCGAAGACCGAGATCTTTCCGACCGAGATGACCCCGAGTGATACAGCGCTTCTTCACGCGATCGAGACGATCCACAATCTGGGCATGAAGGTCATGTTGAAGCCCCAGCTCGACATTCTCGATACATCAGGCGGCGCCTGGCGCGGTGAGATCTTCTGCGTCACCGATGAGAAATGGGAAGACTGGTTCAAGAGCTACGCGGAATTCATCCTGTACTATGCCGAACTTGCCCAATCCGCGGGCGTCGATATCTTCTGTGTCGGGACCGAGCTTTCAACCGTCTCGAACGCGAAGCGCGAATGGTGGAAGACAATGATCATCGCACCCGTCAGACGCGCCTACAAAGGGCCGATCACCTATGCGGCGAACTGGGACGGCGAATACAGAAATGTCGTCTTCTGGGATCTTCTTGACTATGTCGGCATCGATGCCTATTTCCCCCTGGCTGAAACGAAAAAACCGGCCTTTGACGAGATCACAGAAGGATGGAAGCCGTGGTTTAAGGACATCGAGGATTTCCAGGCCAAGGTCTCCATGCCCATTATCTTTCCAGAAGTCGGCTACTGCAGCGCTTCCGGAGCGGCTATGGAGCCATGGGTCGAGATCATGGCCGGCCGGCCGGATATTCAGCAGCAGGCCGATTGTTACGAAGCCCTTTTCAGGACCTACTGGGATAAACCGTGGTTTTATGGCGTGTACTGGTGGCGATGGGGCACCACGGTCAGATCGGGCGGTCCGAACAACAAGAGTTTTCCTCCGCAGAATAAGAAAGCGGAAAAGATCCTCCGTCAGTGGTACGGGGAACCGACGCCGCGGCGTGATCCGTCAATTTTCAAAAAGAAGGATTAGCCCTTATTACGCGCCCCCTAACCTTGTATTGTATTCGTCAGAGATGTTGGGGGCGTTCTTCTATGGAGCATGTCGGTCAAAGGGTATCTGAATATGAAGAATGCCGGTATTATTGTAATGACGATCACCGCTCTATTTTTCGTTGTTAGCGGCGTATGCGCGCAAGAGATCGTACTCTTCAGTTTCGAAGAAGGGCCCCAAGGCTGGAGTATTCCCGATTGGGCCCTCGCGAAAGACGATAATGCCGGCGAGGAAGTCAGTATTTCCGAACATTACGCGTCGGTCGGTGAACGGTCATTTGAGCTGGTAGTCGATTTCCCCGGAGTCTCAGACTGGCGAGGAGCCTATGTTGAATGCCCGATCGGTGTTACCGACTGGTCTCCGTACAGCTGGCTGTCGGTCGATATATACCTGCCGGAGAGCGCGCCGCGTAATTTGCGGGCACGCATTATACTTACCGTCGGAGAAGACTGGAAATGGACCGAATCGAACAAGGCGATACGCCTGACGCCGGGAGAGTGGACCGTGATCCGGGTCAATATGAAGCCGGAGAGCCTCGACTGGCGGAGGTTCATTGACGATGAATTCAGAGGCGATGTCAGAAAGCTCGGCATACGGATCGAGTCGACCGGCGCGGATTATAAAGGGTCTATTTATATCGACAATATTAAATTGACGAACGACTAGGCGGCGCATAGGACAATTCGTCGTGCGTATTGAGTATATCGTATTGCGCGAAAATAAGTAACTTGCGGAATCGTTGTGCGTATATCGTATTGAGTATTGCGCAAGCTGCATAGTGTGTAGAAAGACTAGGTCTGTCATTGGCCGCGCCCGGAGGGCTCGGCACTTCCTCGGACATTGCGTCCTCGGTCGCTTCGTCACTTTGCTTCACAATGACACGGTTAGGGGAATAATCTTAGTCTTTGACAAAATCCCCCTCTTATAATAACATATATATCTAATATATATGGAGACGATATGAAAGCTAAAGATGTAATGTCTAAGGATGTTATTACTATTTCCCCTTCTACGGGTATACGTG
>JBDRSA010000034.1:0-4133 GCA_043825275.1 Candidatus Omnitrophota bacterium | reverse complement strand
TTACAAAGAACAAATCCCGTGAAAAACTTAAGAGACATTACTCTAATATCAGAAATTAATGACACAGCGCACTAGCCTATAGTTCAAAGCGCATAGTCTAATTCGGTTTATGGTTATCGGTTAACGGTGAACGGTAAAAGGATAGAATAAAAAAACGATCGATAGCACAATATATGCGATTTCAACGTCGATTTTTATGAACTAATTGGTCGTTTTTTATCTTTTAACCGTAAACCGTTAACCGTACACCGTAAACCGTATGTGAACTATGAACTCTGTACTATGAACCGAATTGCATGCGATAGGCGAATCCATGGAGCTGAATAAAGACCGTGTTCTGCCGATCATAAAAGCGGCGCTGAAAGAGGATATCGGAAAAGGCGACGTCACGACTTCGAGTATCGTGCGCAAAATGTCGTCCTCGAGCGCTACGATAATAGCCCGGGAAGATTGTATCGCTTGCGGGGTCCTCATTGCCGAGTGGCTGATCGCCTCGATCGATTACAGCGTCAGGTTTAAGCCGATGTGTTCTGACGGCGATTTCATCGGCGCCGGCGGGGAGCTCATATTCCTTGAGGGGCGTACCGGCAGTATCCTCAGGGCGGAACGGACGATGCTTAATTTTCTTTCGTTCCTGAGCGGGATATCTACGGCCACGAAACGGTTTGCTGATGAAGTGAGGCCTTTTGGAGCGAGGATCATGGATACGCGAAAGACCTTTCCGCTGCTCAGGTATCTTGAAAAATTCGCGGTTACGGTCGGTGGCGGCCATAACCACCGGATGGGCCTGTACGATCAAGTGCTTATCAAGGATAACCACATCGTCGCCTATACGAAAAATGAGATCGCGGCGAAGAAAGGAAGCGTCGCGGCTCATAACGTGATACATTCGCTGTCAGCGGCGAATGTGCGGGGCATTATCGCTCAGGCGAGAAAGTACGCTCCGAAAGGCATACCGGTTGAGGTTGAGGTGGCCAGCATCGAGGAGTTTCGGGAAGCGCTTGCTGCCGGGCCGGATATTATCATGCTCGATAATATGCGGCCGGCCGATGTCAGCGCCTGCGTTGAGATCAGAAAAAAGTCGGAACACATCAAGCCGGTGATCGAAGCATCCGGGGGGATAACGATCGATAACGTTCGCAATTACGCGCAAACAGGCGTTGACATGATATCTGTCGGTTGCCTGACAAGCTCCGTCAGGGCCATCGATATGTCGATGGAGATTGTTTAGGTGTCTGCCAATGCGTCATTGCGAGGAGCGCTAACCAAATCCGTCATTGCGAGAAATCCCGCGAAGCGGGATGCCGAAGCAATCCCTGCCAGAATAATTAAAAGGCGAAATTGCTTCGTCGCGCCTCTCTTCGCAGCAGGCTGCGCAATCTCAGTCAGAATTATAAAAAAAGACCCTCGCTTCGCCGTCTGATAAACCCAGGGCTTCGCTCGGGAGATTGCTTCGCTTCGCCCTTCGACAAGCTCAGGGCTTCGCTCGCAATGACAATTTTTTGATTCTTGACAATCAGAGTATATCTGTATGTTTAATCTAGTAAGCAGCTTCAAGCCCGAAGGCGACCAACCGAAGGCTATCGAAAAGCTGGTGCGGGAAGCGCGGACCGGTAAGCGTTTTCAGACGCTCCTCGGTGTTACCGGATCCGGGAAGACGTTTACGATGGCGAATGTAATAGCGCGCCTCGGTAAACCAGCCCTGGTGATCTCCCACAACAAAACATTAGCCGCGCAGCTCTACAGCGAGTTCAAAGAGTATTTCCCGGAGAATGCCGTTGAATTCTTTATCAGTTACTATGATTATTATCAGCCGGAAGCGTACGTGCCGTCGACCGATGTTTTCATAGAAAAAGACGCCTCTATTAACGATGATATTGACCGGCTTCGTTTGTCGGCGACATCGAGCCTGATGTCGCGTGAGGACGTGATAATCGTTTCGAGCGTGTCGTGCATATACGGCCTCGGATCGCCCGAGGAGTACAAAGAGATGCTCGTATTTATCGAGGAGGGGTTGGAACTTTCCCGGGATGAGCTGCTGAAACAGCTGGTGTCGATACATTATGAAAGGAACGATTATGAGTTTCTGCGCTCAAAGTTCAGGGTTCGCGGCGATGTCGTTGAAATATTTCCCGCGTATACCAGGACGGCGTACCGTGTTGAATTCCTGGGCGATAGTATTGAGCGGATTTACGAGGTCGACCCTCTGACCGCCGAGCGCATTCATCGCGTCAGAAAGGTCGGGATCTACCCGGCAAAGCACTTCGTGACGACGAAAGAGAGGATCGAGAGCGCGCTGCGTTCGATCGAGCTTGAACTTGAGGGCCGGCTCAATGAGCTGCGGTTACAGAACAAGCTGTTGGAAGCGCAGCGCCTGGAGTCGAGGACGCAGTACGACCTAGAAATGCTGCGGGAGGTTGGATACTGTAACGGCGTTGAGAATTACTCGCGGCACTTGTCGGGCCGCGCGCCGGGGTCGAGGCCTTTTTGTCTGCTCGAGTATTTTCCGAAAGATTATTTGATGTTCATTGACGAATCGCATGTCTCGGTGCCGCAGGTGCGGGGGATGTACTTCGGTGATCGATCGAGAAAGGAGACGCTTGTCGAGTTCGGTTTCCGTCTCCCGTCGTGTCTGGATAACCGTCCCCTGAAATTTGACGAGTTCGAATCGATGATGAACCGGACGGTCTTCGTCTCCGCGACGCCGAGTGATTATGAGATCGAGAAATCCGGCAATGTGGTCGTTGAACAGCTGATCAGGCCGACCGGCCTGATCGATCCGCCGATAGACGTACGGCCTTCAAAGGACCAGATCGACGACCTTATGAACGAGATAACGGAACGCGCCCGCCGTAAGGAGCGGGTGCTGGTGACCACGCTGACGAAGCGTCTTGCCGAAGATCTTGCCGGATATCTCGCGGACGCGGGGATCCGGGTCAAGTACCTGCATTCTGAGATCGGCGCTATTGAGCGCGTTGAGATCCTCAGGGACCTGCGCCTTATGAAATTCGATTGCCTTATCGGCGTAAATCTTTTGAGAGAAGGGCTCGATCTTCCCGAAGTTTCGCTGGTCGCCGTGCTTGACGCCGACAAGGAGGGATTCCTGCGGAGCCAGGTTTCTCTGATCCAGGTCGCCGGGAGAGCGGCGAGAAATGTGAACGGATCCGTTATAATGTACGCCGACCGGATGACCCGTTCGATGAAAAACGCGATAGGCGAGATGAGCCGGCGGCGAAAGGTGCAGGCGGCGTTCAATAAGGAGCATAATATTTCGCCGCGGTCCGTTGAAAAAGCGATCAGGGAAGGCATTGAGGCGTTCAAGAAGGCCAAAGATATCGTTATCGGCGTTGTGGAAGAGGATGAAGAGAGCTATGAGATCGATAGTCTGATCGCGGAACTGCAGCGCGAAATGGAGCTTCTGGCCCGCAATCTTCAGTTCGAAAGAGCCGCCGAGATCCGCGACCAGATCGCGCGGCTTCGTGAGAAATACAAAAAAACAGCTCCAAAAAAGGCGTAACGCCATGATCGATGAGAAAATACTGTCGGCGCTGAAAGAGAAGACCGCAGAGTTCACGTCGGGAGAATCCCTAAGCGAATTGGTGGGTATCAGCAGGACAGCCGTGTGGAAACATATCGAGAAATTGAGGGAGGCGGGCTACGAGATCGAGGCGTCCCCGCATCTGGGGTACCGGCTTATCAGCGTTCCGGATAAGCTTATTCCTGAAGAGGTACGATGGGGGCTCGGAACGGAAGTCCTGGGCAAAGAGGTTATTTCATACGAAAAGGTCGATTCTACGAATGAGATCGCCTATTCGCTGGCGGAGCGCGGTTTGCGGGAAGGCGCGATCGTTTTCGCGGAAGAGCAGAGGAAGGGAAAGGGGAGGCTGGGGCGTTCGTGGATCTCACCTCCGAAAGGCGGGATCTATTTTTCATGCGTGCTGAGGCCTGAAATGAGTCCGGATCGGGTGTCTCAGATAACGCTGGCGGCGAGCGTGAGCGTCGCGAGAGCGGTACGTGAGCTGACCGGCCTCCAGGCTCTGATCCGCTGGCCGAACGATATTCTGGTGAATGACAGAAAAATATGCGGGATCCTGACCGAGATGAAGGCGGAGCAGGACACCGTCCGTTTCCTT
>JBDRSA010000033.1:0-9874 GCA_043825275.1 Candidatus Omnitrophota bacterium | reverse complement strand
GGATTATCTTTCTCGAAGATAGTAGAACTAATGGCAAAGAAAAATAATGCAAATATTATATACTTAAGAATACCTTCCGTGTCAATAACGGCAAAAAAACTGCTGAGGCCGATCCTCCGCCCATTGATAAAATGGTCGGTGCTATATGCTGAGTTTGTAAAGACGATTGTGTTCAGAAGGATGGTGAGAAGAAATACAAGGGGAGCGGGAGCGAGAAAACTCTTATTTCAAAATTCAGGCCGTCCTCAGCTGAAGACGATAGTACCGGTCATGGAGGAGGCAGGCAGGGATCCAGGAAATGATATCCTCTTCTTGGTCTCTAAAGGGTCAAGAAATATTGAAAACTGCGAGCACGGAAAAATAAGACAGAAAAATCCGGATGATTATTTAAGTGGGGATGTCATCCGGAGGATCCGGAACGTAGACCGCGAGCTGCGAAAGACATGGAAAACACTTAATAAGAGCAGTGAGCTGTGGTCTATTGAGTGCCGCGGCGTCCCGCTTTGGGATATTTTCGGCGAGGTTGTCGAACATTTATGGTTTAACGCGTTTGAGCCAATAGCGAAATTTATGGTGATCGCGGAAAAAATATTATCGACAGAAAAGCCCGATTGCCTTATTTTTACGGATCCGTATGAGATATTCGGCAGATGCCTTCTTCTTTCGGCGAACTTTAAGCGCATCCCTTCATTGCAAATACAGTACGCGGTTTTAGGCGGAATGGATTATCGTCGGAATGACGTGGATAAGATCGCGGTGTCGGGAGAGTACTTTAAGGAAGAGATACTGAGGACGGACCCTTCCGCGGAAGAAAAGATTGAAGTGACCGGACAGCCGAGATATGATGTGTTCAAGAATTGCAAAACCACGCTTGAAGAGCTGTACAGCCGATACGATCTTGATCCCGGAAAAAAAGTTGTACTGTTCGCCTCAACGTGCTGGAGCGAGGCTCAGGCGGGGTCACGGCATGACCCGTACGTATTCTACGCGTACCATTTCTGGCTGAGATCGATCTATACAGCATTAAATAGGTGAGAGGGGGCCCAGGTGATCGTAAAGCCGCATCACAATCCGGCCGACCGGGTCGACCTTCACAAAAAAGTGTTGCGTGATCTCGGCGCGGAGGATAAGATCAAGATATTCTCTCCAACGAGTAATTTTATCGATCTCATAAGAATATCGAATGTAGTTATCGCGTTAGGATCCACAACGGCTTTAGAGGCGATAGGGCTTAAAAAACCTTTGGTTGTGGTTAACCTGCTCGGTTTTAAAATGATTTCCCAGTATTTGGAGGGAGCGGTACGGGTCTACAAAAAAGAAGATATTTATCCCGAAGTGAAGAGGATCGTAAATAATATCGATGTTGAGAATAGTTTAAAGGAAACGCAAAAAAAATTGATAAAAAAGTATTTATTCAAAACTGACGGCCAGGCATCGCGTCGCGTGGTAGAGCTTATTGAACAGATGTGTCTCAGGAGGAATGGGGAGTGAGCGGCAAAAACGTTTGGAACGAATACTACGCTAAGACATTCGATCCATCGACGCGGACCACGGCCACCTGCGATCAAAGAATTCTTTCCGGGGAAAGCGTAAATGCTCATTTCTATTGTTATCCCGGCGTATAACGAAGCAAAAAGATTATCGGCGTTCCTTGAACGGGTTGTCGCTTATTGCAAAAAATCCAGCGATAAGTATGAAATAATAATTGTCAATGACGGAAGTAGTGATGGAACGCTTAAGATCGCCGAATCCTGGAAAAGCGTTTTCCCGGAGCTTTTTACGTTAAGGATCAGAAGAAACAGAGGAAAAGGATACGCTGTTAAGAGGGGGTTGTTAAAGGCGCAGGGAGACATAGCCGTTTTTCTCGACGCGGACGGCTCTGTCGACCCTGAAGAGATAAACAAGAATCTGCGCTCTATTACCGAAGAGGGCTTTGATATTTTTATCGGCTCAAGAATCCTGAGCAATGCGGAACGGGTCCTGAAGGCAAAATGGTACAGAAAGATCATCGGCAAGGTCTTTAACTTCTTTGTTCAGTTTTTCCTTTTTAAAAACATTAAAGATACTCAATGCGGTTTTAAGATGTTCAAAAAAGAAGTTATTAAGCCGCTGTTTTCCCGGTCCTATTTACGGGGGTTCGGGTTCGATGTCGAGATACTGTTCCTTGCTCATAAGATGGGGTACCGGGTCAAAGAAGGCGCCGTCTCCTGGACTCATGTCGACGGTTCTAAAGTGAATCTGCTTTTTGATTCAATAGCCATGTTTGTCAATATTCTGCAGATCCGAAACTGGCACTGCACCCCGGTCAATACGCAAAACAGTAACCTGGGGCCGGATGAATTTAAATTTATGTATGAATTGGAAAAAGAACATTGGTGGTATACAAGCCGAAGAAAGCTGGTGAAGCGCCTTATTGATCTGCTCAATCTCCCCTCTCCTCGTATCCTGGATATCGGCACCGGGACAGGTTTTAATTTATTGCATCTCGGTACGATAAGTAAAATATTCGGGATTGATATCTCATGGCAGGCGATAGAATTCTGTAAGCGACGGGGACTTACCAGTCTGGCGCAGTGTGCCGCCGAAAGAATGTCTTTCGCTGATAAAACATTTGATGTGGTAACATGTCTCGACCTCTTAGAGCATGTTTCAAATCCTGTCGAGGTTCTGCTGGAGGTGAAACGGGTCCTGAAGGATGACGGCAAAGTTATTATTACGGTCCCGGCTTTTAAAACTCTCTGGAGCCGGCACGATGAAGCGCTCTGCCATCTGCGAAGGTATAAACGAGATTCTTTGACCGGCGATCTGGAAGAGGCGGGGTTAAAACCAGAAAAGATGAACTACTTTCTTTTTGTTTCTTTTCTGGCGGTTACCCCGGCCAGGATCCTGCGAAAAATACTTGTTCCGAAGAAGAGGCCCGTTTCTGATACGACAACGCTGCCTCCGGCTTTCTTAAACTATTTTTTGAAAGTGATATTCAATTTAGAGACAAAGATAACCGATCGCGTTTCAGTCCCTCTCGGGACTACGCTCTACGCAGTTGCGTCAAAAATAGACAATTGAGAGAAGTTCTTGTTGGCTGAGAGCCTGATCGTTGATGAGGTCCGCTGAGAGCAACATAGTATTAGATAAAACCTGCTTAATCGGTTTCACAAAACTATTATCTTGCCGGGTCGCTAAAAGCGGCGTTTGCCATCGGCTGTATTTATTCGAAAAACCGGGAAGCCGAGTTGTTAAAAGGCGCTGATGTAAATTTATCACAGTTCAATATATCATTCTAAAAACTGTACTCTCTGGAGAGATTAGTGTAATATTACTATGTAGAGTGTGTTTTAAAAGAATCAAAAGTGAAAAAGGTATAGAGAACGTGAGTCAAACTAAATCTGTCTGATGGAAGGATGGCTTTTAATGGCGGTTTCAGAACAAGAAAAATCGAAAAAAGATAAGAGGCGGGAAGCACGCGCGAGGCACCGGTCCGTGCTCACCATTCGTCCCTATTCCGGATGGAGATTTATCGATTTTCGCGAGCTTTGGGAGTATCGGGAGCTTACGTATTTTTTTATTTGGCGAGAGATTAAGCTGCGATATAAACAGACGGTTATCGGCTGCGCCTGGGCGATCATCCAGCCATTCTTTATGATGGTGGTATTGTCGATCTTCTTTGGGCGGCTGGCTCGCTTACCGTCTGACGGCATACCGTATCCGGTTTTTGTGTATTCAGCGCTTTTGCCATGGACGCTTTTTTCAGAAAGCGTTACCCGCTCAACGAATAGCCTGGTTCGGGACTCGAACATCCTGAGGAAGATATATTTTCCGAGAGTCATAGCCCCTCTTGCCGGCGTATTTTCCCCTATCGTCGATTTTGTAGCGGCTTTCTTTATTTTTATTTTTATAATGCTATATTACGGATATTATCCCTCGGTAAAGATGATCTTTCTGCCGTTCTTTTTGTTCCTCGCTTTTATGTCCGCTTTTGGAGTGAGCGTATGGCTTTCCGCTTTGAGCGTAAAATATAGGGATATCCAGTTTACGGTCCCTTTTCTTGTGCAGCTGTGGTTTTTTGCCTCTCCTGTTACGTACCCCTCTCGGCTTGTCCCCGAGCGTTTTCAAGCGCTCTACGGGCTCAATCCGATGGTCGGAGTGATCGAAGGTTTTCGGTGGGTTCTTGTGGGCGGTAAGCCCCCGGGCCCCTCGCTATTTGTGTCCGGCGCGATCGCGGCCATGCTCGCTCTCGCGGGGATCTTTTATTTCCGTCGGTGCGAAAAAACATTCGCTGATTATGTCTAAAGGTTGAACAATGTCCAATTTAATGATTAGCGCGCATGGTTTAGGGAAGATGTATAGGATCGGAGAAGTGTTGGGGAATACCTCATTTGCCGAGCGCCTCAACAATCTTGTGCTCGCTCCGTTTCGTTCCGTAAAGCGGGCGTTCGGAGGCACTGTCAAGAAAAAAAGCAGCCATGCCGATACAATATGGGCTTTGAGGGATGTTGCGCTATCGATCCGCCGGGGGGAAGTGGTCGGAATAATCGGGTTGAACGGGTCCGGCAAGACGACGCTTCTCAAGATCCTCTCGCGCATCACTGAGCCGACCGAAGGGTACGCGAGGATCAGAGGACGGGTCGGATCGCTGCTTGAGGTCGGGACCGGGTTCCATCCCGAGTTGACGGGGCGGGAGAACATCTATCTGAACGGCGCTATCCTCTGCATGACGAGAGCCGAGATGGGTCAAAAGTTCGATCAGATCGTGTCGTTTGCCGAAGTGGAAAAATTTATAGATACGCCGGTGAAGCTTTATTCGAGTGGTATGTATGTACGCCTGGCATTCGCGGTGGCCGCCCATCTGGAGCCCGACATTCTTCTGGTCGACGAAGTGCTCGCGGTAGGAGATTACGCGTTCCAGAGAAAATGTCTCGGAAGGATGAGTGAGGTTGCCAAAGAAGGCCGTACGGTGCTCTTTGTGAGCCATAACATGTTCACCGTCCAGAATCTGTGTACCCGCGCCATCTTGCTTGCATCCGGGAAAATTGTCATGGAGGGTGAGCCGACTCCGGTTATTAATAAGTATATGGATGAAACAAAAGACAGGGCCAAAGCAGTATCCTGGGACCGGCCCGAAGTGGCCCCCGGTGATGAGCGGGCGCGCCTTAAAGCGATGCGTATTGTATCGCAAGGAGTGGCCACCCCCGATCCCGATATCGACAAGGATTTTCAGGTTGAAATAGATTATTGGATGCTGAAACCGCTGCCCAAAGTACTGGTGTCAATACACATTTATACCGCGACGGGTGTTTGCATCCTCACGACATCAAATACTCCTTCGGTTTCGGCGGCCCCGGATCCGTACTCGACCATGCCATATTCCGCGGGGATCTACAGGACATCATGCACGATCCCCGCTTTATTTCTTAACGAGGGTCCGCATCTCGTACATATATGGATAAACATCAATAACCTTCCTCAACAATACCCAACGGACGTGATGGTCTGTAAAAAAAATATCCTGGCTTTTAACGTTATCGATACCGGCGCTATGCGAAAGGAATATGTCGGCCCATGGTTGGGGGTGGTGCGTCCGCGGCTTCTATGGAAAACAGAAAAGGTTGAAGATATGTGAAAACAGTCTCTAATTATGCCACGCTATTGTTCATATTGAGATCTTGAGAATCTTCGGGATGAATACATTCAAGGCGCCGTATTTAAGTTATATCATCGCGTCCCGAAACGATGACTACGGGATTGCTTTGCTGCGGAGCCTCCAGGTTTCAATAAACGGTTTTATCGAACAATGCGATAAATACCGGCTCGATGCTGAATTGATCTTTGTCGAATGGAACTCTGTTGATGATAACGCCCGCATATCCGCGCGCATACGATGGCCGAGATCGTCGTACTGTAGTGTTCGCGTTATAGATGTGCCTCACGCGCTGCATGAACGATTCGCGCATAGCGGCAGATATAATTTTCATGCCGCGTGTGCCGTAAATTGCGGTATACGGCGATCGAGAGGCGCGTTTGTTCTTCCCGGAACGTGTGATCACTTGTTTTCGGCGCCGCTTATAGAATATATCGCCGAACGGAAGCTCAAAGACGATTGTATCTATCGGATCGATGTGTCTGAAGTTGACCGCGGGGTTTTAGAAAAAGAGACATTATTAGATCAGCTCGCGTTTTGTTCATCTCATGTAGTCAAGGTTTTTAACGGCAGTGAGCCGGTAATGAACGGTTGGCCGGCATTACACAGGGGAATGCCGGGCGACTTTCAGCTCATGTCCCGCTCATGTTGGTTTAAACTGCATGGATACCGAGAAGAAGACATTACCTCGTGGTATGTTGACAACTTTTTGTCCTCATGCGCCTATGCTGCCGATATTCAAGAGATCGTCCTGGAACCGCCTATGTATCTTTATCACATCAGGCATGAGCTCAGAATACAGCGCCAAGGATGGCGCGTAAGAACAACGTTGCTTGAACGTTTTGTCAAATCCCGGTTCGTTCACCCGAAGCTTCGCGAGCGCATTTTTAACATAGGTCTCTATTGGTGTTTTGCGGATGGAAGAAAATTGGTGTGGGTGAGCGGTGTTCCGCTCAGAAACGCGTTTTTTTGGGCTCATAGGCTGGAGAGAGGGATCATTGAAAAGAAAAGATCATTCGTGATAAATGATGATTCCTGGGGGCTTAGCGACGCCGAGCTTTCAGAGAAATATTTGCGTCGAGCCGATTGGGAACAGTAGCTGATCATTCGGAGGTATCTTGAAATGCGTATTCTGATAACCGGTATTACGGGCTTTGTGGGGAGCCACCTTGCGGAGTTTTTATGCGGGCTTGATGAGGAGCATGAAATTTTCGGCCTCTGCCGATGGAGAAGTCCCAGGGATAACGTGGGGCACATTTATAAAAGAGTACGATTTTTGGAAGGCGATATATGCGATCTGGGGTCGCTCATTCGCCACTTTTCAGCCGTTAAGCCGGACATCATCTTCCACCTTGCCGCGCAAAGCTATGTCCTTACGAGCTTCAATTCTCCGGTCCAGACGTTATGGACGAACGCTATCGGGACAACGAACCTGCTTGAGGCGGTCAGGATCTGCGGCCTGGACCCGGTCATTCATGTCTGTTCGTCGTCAGAAGTCTACGGCCAGGTCGCTGAATCGGACGTGCCGATACGGGAAGACTGCCCGTTCAGGCCGGCTTCGCCGTATGCGGTAAGCAAGGTCGCCGAAGACATGGTCGCCTATCAGTATTGGATCTCGCATAAGCTTAAGACCATTCGCACGCGTATGTTCACTCATACGGGGCCGAAGCGGGGAGACGTGTTTGCCATGTCATTTTTCGCGAAACAGATAGCGGCGGCTGAGCTTGGCCTGCGGAAGCCGGTCATCTCTGTCGGCAATCTGGAGTCGATCCGGACGTTTTGCGATGTGCGCGATGCCGTGCGGGCCTATTGGATCCTGGTCAATACATGCCCGCCGGGCGAAGTCTATAATATCGGCGGCGAGAGAACGATGACGGTCGGCGATGCGCTCGGCCTTATGATGTCGATGGCGTCGGTAAAGTGTGAGATACAAGTGGATCCTCAGCTCATACGGCCGTCAGACGTGACCCGCCAGGTTCCCTGCACCGATAAGTTTAGGCAAGCGACGGGCTGGAAACCGGAGATACCGATCGAAAAAACATTCCAGGACCTTTTAACGTACTGGAAAGAGGAGCTTACACGATGCCCCTGGAAAACAGCAACGGTTACCCATTAGACGAGGATGCATGAAGAAAAACGAACTTTCTCTTTCTCTTTACAGGAAGATGTATCTTATCAGAAGGGCGGAAGAGAAGATCTGCGCCCATTACGGTGAGGATGAGATCAAGAACCCGGTCCACCTATCGATCGGCGAAGAAGCTATCGCTGCCGGCGTGTGCCATGCGTTAGGACGAGACGATAAGATCTTCGGAACGTATAGGGCGCATGGCCATTATCTGGCGAGGACGGGTGATACTGACAAGTTTTTCGGGGAACTTTTTGGTAAAGTGACCGGTATTGTCAAGGGGAAAGCGGGGTCGATGCACCTTTCCGCTCCCGGCGCGGGCCTCATGGGGACATCCGCCATTGTCGGCAGCGCGATCCCTCTCGCCGTCGGCGCCGCGTTCGCCGACAGGCAGATGAAACATGCGAGCCGTTGTACGGCGGCCTTCTTCGGCGACGGCGCGATCGATGAAGGTGTTTTTTGGGAGAGCGTCAACGCCGCGAGCCTCATGAAACTTCCCGTTCTCTTTGTTTGCGAGGATAACGGTTTCGCGGTACATACGCCGGCGTCGGCGCGGCACGGTTATCGATCGATCGGAGATATAGTATCGAAATTTGATTGTGAGGTTTTGAAAAGCTCAACGACCGATGTGGAGCTTGTTTACCGGTTAACAAAAAAAGCGATCGCGTTCATGAAACGGAACAGGAGACCTTGTTTTCTTCATCTTCGATACTATCGATACATGGAACACGTAGGGGTCAATCAGGATTTTAACGCCGGGTATCGTCCGAAGAAAGAATTTGACCGCTGGCGCAGGAAAGATCCTGTTCTCCTTCAGCGCAAAAGAATTCTCCGAAAAGGGGTGCGCGAAGAGCGGGTTTTGGCTCTTGAAAAGAAAATAGACGATCAGATAAAGAGAAGTTTTCAAAAAGCGCGAAAAGCGCTCTTTCCCGCGAGCTGCGAACTGTTTACCGGGGTGTATGGATGAGGAAGATCAGCTATTCTGAGGCTATAAATGAAGCGTTGATACAGGAGATGCGCCGGGATCCGCGGGTCTTTGTGTACGGTATCGACGCGGGTGACCATAAGCGGATATTCGGGACGACCAAAGGGATCGTTGAGCGGTTTGGTTCTTTGCGGTGTTTCAGTACCCCCCTCTCGGAAGACGCCATGACAGGTTTTGGGCTCGGCGCGGCCATTACCGGCATGAGGCCGATCCATGTCCATATGAGGGTAGATTTCTTTCTTTTGGCTATGAACCAGCTGGCGAACATGATCTCGAGTTACCGTTACGCATCGGACGGAAAGCTCAATGTCCCGCTCGTTATCAGGGCGATCGTTGGCCGAGGTTGGGGGCAGACGTTCCAACACAGCAAAACGATGCATGCCTGGTTCGCCCATCTGCCGGGGCTGAAGGTGGTCCTTCCGACGACGCCTGCCGACGCCAAGGGGCTCCTTGTTGCCGCCATACGGGATAATAACCCGGTTGTATTCATTGAGCACCGGTGGCTTTATTACGCTGTTGATGAGGTGCCTAAAAAACTGTATTCGACCCCTTTGCAAGGGGCGCGGGTACTGCGCCGCGGCAAAGACATAACGATAGTCGGTACTTCGTGGATGAACATAGAGGCGCTTCGCGCCGCTGACATCTTAAAACGTAAGCATGGAGTCGAGGCAGAGGTAATAGACGCCCGGGTGATCACACCTTTCGATGACGCATTAATTGTGCGTTCAGCAAAAAAGACGAAGCGGTGCATCGTAGTGGACAATGACTGGGTCCACTGCGGTTTTAGCGCGGAAGTCGCCTCGAGAGTGTCCGAAAAATGCTTTGGGGATCTCAGGTCTCCGGTAGAGAGAATAGGGTTCGCTTTCGCTCATTGTCCGAGCGCGCGCGTACTTGAGAACTGCTTTTATCCGAACTCCGTCACTATTGTGCGCGCGGTAGAGCGGAAGCTGAAATTGCGTCCGGCAAAGGTATCCGATGAAAAAATATACTCGTATGAGAACAAGTTCAAAGGACCTTTTTAATATGTTAAGCATGGGCGCTATTTTTATAACACTTTACAGCGGATCTGCGCTATGAAAGCTGTGATCATTTCCAGAGGGCGTGGGATCCAGCTCGTCGGAGAAGACCG
>JBDRSA010000032.1:0-13101 GCA_043825275.1 Candidatus Omnitrophota bacterium | reverse complement strand
TGTATATGATGAAGACCATTCTTTTAACACTCGCGCCGGTATTTCTCATCGCGTCATTTTCATTCGCGCAGGAAGTCAAGAGCGCCGATCTTGCCGGCTCGTGGTACCCCGGCAAGAAGAAAGGGCTCACGATAGAGCTTGAGAACTTTTTTAAGATGGCCAAGCCCGCGGAAGTCAAAGGGGATATTCTCGCCATTATTTCTCCTCACGCGGGAACACAGTTTTCCGGGCCTGTCGCCGCCTATGGGTTTAAGGCAGTGCAGGGAAGGGGGTATAAAACGGTTATCGTTGTCGGTTTCAGCCACCGCAAGTATTTTGACGGCATATCGGTCTATAACAAGGGGGCGTTCAGGACACCCCTCGGCGATGCCGTGATCGACGAGAAGCTCGCCGGAGAGATCATCGCCCAGAGCGAGAGGATACAGTTCAAACCCGATTTATTTAATGATGAGAACTCGGTCGAGCTTCTGATCCCGTTCGTTCAGTACGCCTTACCGGACGCCAGGATAGTGCCGATCGCGATCGGCTCGCAGAATTATATGGACGCGGAGGCGCTCGCGGGCGCCCTGGCGAACGTGATGAGAGGAAGGAAGGATCTTCTCGCCGCCGTGTCGACCGATATGTCGCATTACCACCCGTATGATGAGGCGAACGCGATCGACGCGAACACGATTATGGTCTTAAAGTCGATGAAGGCAAAGGATCTTTTTCTAAAAGGAAGAGAGCAGATGCTCGAGCTCTGCGGCCTTCTGCCGGTTTCAGCGACGCTTCTGCTTGCCGAAAAGCTCGGCTATGATAAGATCGAGGTTTTGAAGTACGCGAATTCCGGCGATACGTTCGGCGACAAGAGCAGGGTCGTGGGGTACTTAAGCGCAGTGGTGTATAAGAATGGCGATTCAGAGTCCGCGACGAAGAAACCGTTAACCGTAAACCGTAAACCGAAAACCGAAAAGAAAGATGTGAAGAACATGCCGGAGCGATTACTGAATGACTCCCAAAGAAAGCGGTTACTTACGATCGCGCGCGAGTCGATCACGAACTTTGTCCGCGACGGGAAAAGGACTTCGTTCGCCGAAAAGGATCCTGTTTTGAATCAGGAGTACGGCGCGTTCGTTACGCTGCATAAGAACGGACAGCTTCGCGGATGCATAGGCAATATGGTCGGACGGGGCCCTCTCTGCCAGACGGTCGCCGACATGGCGATCCAGGCGGCGACGGGCGATCCGAGATTTCCCGATCTCTCTGCCGGGGAGTTAGGACAGGTTGACCTGGAGATTTCGGTTCTCTCCCCGTTGAAGCATGTGAAGAGCGCCGACGAGATACAGATCCCGGGCCACGGCGTGATCGTGCGGAAGGGGATCAGATCGGGCGTATATCTTCCCCAAGTAGCCACCGAGACCGGGTGGACGAAGGAGCAGTTCTTGACGAGTCTCTGCGGAAGCAAGGCGGGAATCGATCCGAACGCCTGGAAGGACCCGGATACTGATATGCAGGTTTTCTCCGCCGAGGTATTCGGGGAGAAGGAATGAGCAGGTTTTTTGTCTCTCCCGAAGCGGTGCGCGGCGGCGAGATATTCATCGAAGGGAATGAGGCGCGCCATCTTCTGAACGTTCTTCGGTTAAAAGTAAAAGATCCCGTCGTCATTTTTGACGGCACGGGAAAGGAATATTACGGTACGATCGCCTCCGCCGTGAAAAAGCATGTCGTTGTCGCGGTAACGGAAACGAAAGACGCGCCGCTAAAAAAGAGGCGCGAAGTAGTTCTCTTCCAGGCTATTCCCAAAAAAGACAGAATGGACTACATCGTCGAAAAGGCGACGGAGCTCGGCGTCGAGGCGATCGTTCCGGTGATAACAGACCGTACCGTTGTGCGGCTGGACGATGAGCGATCCTGCGTACGGCAGACGCGTTGGGAGCGGATAGCTCTCAGCGCGTCCGAACAATGCGGCAGGCGCGTTGTTCCGGCGATAGAGCGGCCCCGGCTGTTCAGCGACGCGGTAGCGTCTATAGACGGCAGAAGCGACGCTCTTATCGCGTGCCTCGCCGACGATACGCGGGATATCGGTACGGTCCTGCCGGAAAGACGGCAGGAGAAGGTACTCGTGTTTATCGGGCCCGAGGGAGATTTTACCGCCGGCGAGGTAAACGCGGCGATCGAAAAAGGCGCCGTGCCGGTCTCGCTCGGTCCGCTGGTGATGAAGAGCGATACGGCCGGGCTTGCGGTGATAGCTATGATCAATTACGAGTATGAACGCGCGCGATGAGGGGGTAGGCACAAAAAATGACGAAAAAATATTTTATAAAGACGCTCGGATGCAAGGTCAATCAATATGAAAGCCAGGCGATGAGAGAATCGCTTGAACGGGCCGGCTACCGGGAATCGGAGAGCGGCGACGACGCGGATATCTATGTCGTCAATACCTGTACGGTAACCGGCCAGGCGGATTCCGAGAGCCGGCAGTTTGTACGGAGGTTCCACAATAAGAATGAACACGCGGAAATTGTCGTTGCCGGATGCTGTGTGGAAACGGAGCCGGATGCCGCGGCATTCTCGACGCTGCCGGGCGTATCGCGCCTCGTCAAGAATTCAGAGAAGTGGCGGATCGCCGACCTGATCGAAAACGATGGTGCCCCCGGCGTGCCGCGGCGCGTGCCGTACACAGAGCCGACCATCTCCGATTTCAAGGGCAGAACGCGGGCGTTCATTAAAATTCAGGACGGCTGTTCGCAGCGGTGTTCCTACTGCCGCGTCGCTCTTGTTCGCGGCCCGCTGAAAAGTAAACCTGTCGGGATAATTCGCGAGGAAGCGCGGCGTCTTGCCGATAAGGGGTTCAAGGAACTCGTTTTGTCCGGGATCTGTCTCGGAGCGTGGGGGGCCGAAGAAAGAAAGAAGGAAGGCATCATTGAGGCCCTGCGGGCCCTTGAAAAAGTGAACGGAGAGTTCAGGATCCGGCTGAGCTCGATCGAGCCGAAGCATGTGACCGGTGAACTTCTGAGCTATATCGCCGCGACCCGGCGGGTCTGCAGCCATCTGCACATCCCGCTTCAAAGCGGCGACGACTCTGTGTTAAAGCGGATGAACAGGGCGTATACCGCGGGGGAGTATTGTTCCCTGATCGCGCGGGTCAAAGCCGCGATACCCGACATTAGCGTAACGACCGATGTTATCGTCGGTTTTCCGGGAGAGACGGATCAGAATTTCGAGAACTCTGTCCGCGTGTTGAAGAAGATCCTTCCGGTGAGGGTCCATGTTTTTCCGTACAGCCCGAGAGTGGGAACGGCCGCGTTCGGGTACGACGGCGCCCTTGACGGTACCGTGGTAAAAGCGCGGACGAGTAAAATGCGCGCTGCCGCGCTCGGCATGTCGTATCTGTCGCGGGAAAAATTCCTGAACAGAAGGCTGCGCGTTCTGGTCGAGACGACCAGAGAAAAGGAGTCGGGAATGCTCGAGGGGTACTCCGATAATTATGTAAAGATCCAGTTCAAGGGCCCCGATAAGCTTATGGGCACGATCGTGCCACTTGAGATCGAGCATTTAACCCTCGATAAATCGATAGGATCGTACCAGGGGATACGTTGGTGAGCGACAGGGAAAACAAGAGAGCGGCTTCAATAATAATTCCCGTCTGTAATCAGCTCGCGTATACGAAATTATCGATACGGAGCATCCTTGAGACGACGACCATTCCCTTCGAGCTTGTCATTGTGGACAACGGGTCGCGGGAAGCAATGAGGCGCTATATCGATTCTCTGAGCGGGAACGTCGACGTGGCGTATGTGCGGAACGAAACAAATCTCGGCCCGATCGTCGCGATCAATCAGGGCATAGCGAAAAGTAAATACGCTTATATCGCGGCGATCCATAACGATGTGATCGTTTTTGAGCGCGGATGGCTCGACAGGATGATATCGGTCATGGAGGCCGACCCCACGATCGGCCTTGCGGGGTTCGCGGGCCGGAAGGAGATCTATAAGAACGGGTGCGTTAACGAAGAGAGCTTGAAGCATAACCTCCAGAATGAGGACCTGAACCCGCCCATGAGGGAAAAGGTCGCCGAAGTCGCCGTTCTTGACGGCATGTTCTTTCTGTTTAACCGCGAGCTGGCGGGGGATGTCATGCGGCTTGATGAGGCGTACGGCTATATGCATTGCTATGACCTGGACCTCTCCCTGCGGTCCATCAGCGCGGGTTACCGGAACGTTGTGGTGGGCGTGGAGGCGATGCATATCGGCAACGGCGGGATCACCAGGAAGACCGGGGAGTATCAGCGGATGGTAAAGGATGATTACGGCCTGCTGAAGAAGAACTGCAAGCTCTTTGCCCGCAAGTGGAAACGCGTACTTCCGCTTGAGATCGAAAAATATCGGAATAATGTCTTGACAAAAGGCGGAAAATAAGTACAATAAGAAAAAATTAACGGATCGAAGCATGAAATTGAAAGACGAAGTCGCCTTAATAACGGGAGCGGGCAGGGGGATCGGGAGCGCGATCGCCGCGGCCTTCGCGCGTGAGGGGGCGAAGATCGCGCTGTGCGATGTGAACGCCGGGATACTCGATGCCGCCAAGAAAGAGATCGAGTCGAAAGGCGTCGAATGTTTTGTCGATACCGTCGATGTTACCCGATACGAAGAGGTCGATTCCTTTGTCCAGAAAACCCTTGACAATTTTGGGAAAATAGATATACTTATTAACAATGCCGGCATTACACGCGACGCTCTTCTGGTCAGGATGTCCCAGGAAAATTGGGATTCGGTACTGAGCGTAAACCTCAAAGGCGCGTTCAACTGCACGAAAGCGGTCTCGAAGTTGATGATGAAGCGGCGCAAAGGCGCCATTGTCAACATCGCTTCGATAATCGGGATCATCGGCAATGCCGGCCAGGCGAATTACGCGGCAAGCAAAGGCGGCCTGATCGCGTTCACAAAATCGGTCGCAAAAGAATTGGCGTCCCGCAATGTCAGAGCCAATGCTATAGCTCCGGGGTTCATCCAGTCGGATATGACCGCGAAGCTGCCGGAAGATATAAAGGCGGGCATGCTGAAGCTGATCCCGCTCGGGTGTTTCGGAACGACCGAAGATGTAGCGAAACTCGCGCTTTTCTTAGTAAGTAACGAATCTAACTACATCACCGGCCAGGTCGTACAGATCGATGGCGGTATGGTGATGTAAGGCGTGAAGAGAATTTGCCTTTCAATGAAAGGCGCAACAAGGAGGGTTCGATGGCAGTATCACAGGACAGGATCAAGGAGATTATAGCGGAGCAGCTCGGTGTGAAAAAGGAAGAGGTCACCGACAGCGCCAAATTCGTCGATGATCTGGGAGCGGACTCGCTGGATACCGTAGAGCTGGTCATGGCCCTCGAAGAAGAGTTTGGTATTGAAATACCCGACGAAGATGCCGAAAAGATGGGCACTGTCGGGGACGCGATGAAATACATCGGGGAAAAAGCCGGCAAGTAAGTCCGTTTGGACTTCAAGCGGTATTCTCCATGAGCACCCTCAGACATGTTGCCGTTACGGGACTGGGAGTTGTATCTCCCGTCGGCAGCACCATTCAAGATTTCTGGAATTCCCTCCTCAAAGGCACAAGCGGCGTACGGCGCCTCAAATGCTTCGATGCCTCTAATTTTACTTCCAAGATCGCGGCCGAAGTCTGGGATTTCGACCCCTCCGGTATCCTCTCTTCAAAAGAAGTGAGAAGAATGGATCCTTTCGTCCAGTTCGCCGTTGTCGCGGCGAAGTTGGCGGTAGCGGATAGCGGCCTGGATCTCAATACTATCGACAGGGAACGGATAGGAGTTTACGTCGGTTCCGGTATCGGTGGCCTGCATACGATCGAGAAGGAGACGATGCAGTATTTTAAGCTCGGGCCGGAAAAGGGCCCGGGAAGGATCTCGCCGTTCCTTATCCCGATGCTTATCGTCAATATGGCCTCAGGGCAGATATCGATAACGCTCGGCATTAAGGGGCCGAACTCAGCCGTCGCGACGGCGTGCGCCTCGGGAAATCACGCCATCGGTGACGCCTTCAATGTTATCAGGCGCGGAGAGGCGGATATTATGGTCGCCGGCGGAGCCGAAGGGGCGATCACGCCGATGGGATTTGGCGGGTTCTGCGCGATGCGGGCGCTTTCGACGAGGAACGATGAGCCGGAAAAGGCGTCCCGGCCGTTCGACAAAGACCGGGACGGGTTTATTATGGGCGAAGGCTCCGGTATTCTGATACTCGAAGAGATGGAATACGCGAAGAAACGGGGCGCCCGGATATACTGTGAGCTCGCCGGTTACGGGATGAGCGGTGACGCGTATCATATGACGGCTCCGTCACCTGACGGCGACGGCGCCGCGCGCTGTATGAGAGCTTCGCTGAAGGATGCCGCGATCAACCCGGAAGAAGTTACCTATATAAACGCGCATGGCACCTCGACGCTCTACAACGACAAGATGGAAACGCTGGCGATCAAGACGGTATTCGGCGATCACGCGAAGAAGCTGGCGATCAGCTCCACAAAATCCGTTACCGGACATCTGCTTGGCGCCGCCGGAGGGGTCGAAGCGATCGTATGCGCGATGGCGATCAAAGAAGGCCTCATTCCCCCCACGATAAATCTCGATACGCCGGATCCTGACTGCGACCTTGATTATGTCCCCAAGGAACCGCGCCCTATGAAGACCAACGTAGCCGTATCGAACTCTCTCGGTTTCGGCGGCCACAACGCGTCCCTCGTCTTCAGACAAGTCACGTAATTTCGCGGTCTAAACCCTCCTTGACTTTAAAACTCGTCTATATTATAATTCTGAGATGCAGCCGCTTATACTCTCATATTCTCAAAAATATAGCAGGAGGAAGGAATGGACTATCAGTTCAATGAACAGCAGATAATGATCAGGGATCTTGCCCGCCGGATCGCGAAAGAGAAGATAGAGCCGGTCCGCGCGCATTATGACGAGACCGAGGAGTTTGCCTGGGACATCATGAAGGTCATTGCCGAAAGCGATCTCTTCGGCGTCTATATCCCGGAAGAGTACGGAGGGCTCGGCGGCGGCGCGCTGGAACTTTCCATCGCGACTGAAGAATTATCCCATGCCTGCGGAGCGATCGCTCTCGGGTATGCCGGTACCGCGCTCGGGACCTTTCCGATACTTCTGTTCGGCAGCGATGAGCAGAAGAAGAGGTATCTCCCTGATATCGCCGCCGGCAAAAAATTGGCGGCGTTCTGTATTACCGAGGCCGAGGCCGGATCGGACGCCGGGAGTATAAAGACGACCGCCAGAAAAGAAGGCGGCCATTATATCTTGAACGGCACGAAGCAGTGGATAACGAACGCCGGCGAGGCGGAGATCTACGCGGTGATCGCGGTTACCGATAAGAAGAAGGGCGCGCGCGGCGCGAGCGCGTTTATCGTAGAAAAGGGTACAAAGGGGTTAAGTTTCGGCCAGAAAGAGAAGAAACTCGGGATCCGGGCCTCGGCGACGCGTGAAGTCATCTTTACCGATTGCAAGATCCCGAAAGAGAACCTGATCGCGAAAGAAGGGAAAGGGTTTATCGTCGCGATGAAGACGTTTGACAATTCAAGGCCGGGCGTTGCCGCTCAGGCGGTTGGGATCGCGCAGGGCGCGCTTGACCTTGCCGTCGACTATTCGAGGAACCGCAGACAGTTCGGGCAGGCGATATCGAATTTTCAGGGGATACAGTTCATGCTCGCGGATATGGCAACGCAGACCGAAGCCGCCCGCACGCTCGTCTACGCTGCCGCGCGGGCGATCGACGCCGGCGAAAAGGGCGTCGCGAAGGAATCGGCCATGGCGAAGCTTTTCGCCAGCGATGTCGCGATGAAGGTCACCGTCGACGCGGTACAGATCTTCGGCGGCTTCGGGTACATGAGAGAGTATCCGGTTGAGAAGTATATGCGTGACGCGAAGATAACGCAGATCTATGAGGGTACGAATCAGATCCAGCGGAACATCATAGCGTCGAGCCTTATCAAAGAACAGCTGAAGAAGAAGCGGTAATACAGGAGAGTCCTCAGAATGCGCGTCATAGTCTGTATTAAACAAGTGCCCAATACGACCGATGTCAGGATCGACCCGAAGACGAACACTCTGATCAGAGAAGGCGTCGAGAGCGTTATTAACCCGTTCGATATGTACGCTATTGAGGAGGGGGTACGCCTCAAGGAGCGGTTCGGCGGAAAGGTTACCGCCGTTACTATGGGGCCGCCCCAGGCGGAATCGGCGCTCAGGGAGGCGATATCGCTCGGCTGTGATGAGGCGATACTTGTCAGCGACAGAAAATTCGCCGGGAGCGATACCTGGGCGACAAGCTATACGCTCGCGATGGCGCTGCGGAAGATCGGCGGCTACGACCTGGTGCTTTGCGGTAAGCAGGCTTCCGACGGCGATACCGCGCAGGTGGGACCCGGAATAGCGGCGCACCTCGATCTGCCGCAGGTGACGTTCGTAAAGAAGATCGAAGAGATAGCGGATAAGAAGGCGAAGCTCGAGCGTATGACCGAAGAAGGGTTTGATATTGTCGAAACACAGCTTCCGGCGGTCGTGACGGTCGTCAAGGAGATCAATACGCCGCGGCTGCCGTCGTTAAGGGGAAAGATGCGTTCGAAGTCGGCCCTGATCGTAAAGTGGAGCGCCGAGGATATCGGCTGCAATCCTCAGAAGATCGGCCTCGAAGGATCGCCGACGAGAGTGGTCAGGGTCTTCTCTCCGGAGCCGAGAAAAGGCGGCCAGATCATGACCGGGCCGGCGCAGGAGGTCGCGGCAAAGTTAGCGGAGAGCCTTAAGGATATCGTGATCTGATATGCTTACGTCGAAGAACAGGATAAAGAAGATCCTCGATTTTGAAACGCCCGACAGGGTCGGCCTGATGGATATGTTCTGGGACGAGACCAGGGCCGCGTGGGGTGAAACGCTGCAAACGACGCCCGAGGAATTTTTCGATTTCGATATCCGGCTTTTCGATCTCGAGAAGAAGATCACAAAAAAGAGGCTCGATACGTTCTTTTCGCCGGCGCTTGAGGACCGGTTCCTGGCGCTCTCTTTTTCCGAGCCATTCCAGAAATACGCGGACAAAGTCGGGCTCCAGAACGCCCTGGAAGACGTCGCGAAGGACCCGAAAAGGCTCTTTCGCGCGTTCAAGAAGGATCTGGATACAACGCTGACGCGCGCGGTCGGCATACTTGACAAAGGGTACCGTTTTGACGGCCTCTGGCTTTTCGGCGACCTCGCTCATCAGAGAGGCCCCTTCTTTTCGGAAGAATTCTATAGACGGTATCTCTTTCCGTTCCATAAAGAGATAAGTTATTTCTTCGCGTCGTACGGGGTCCCGACCATTCTCCATTCGGACGGGAATATCACCGATTTTATCCCGTATCTTATCGAGGCAGGGTTCCGGGCGCTGCATCCGCTGCAGGCGTCGGCGGGGCTGGACGCGGCGGCGCTGAAGCGGGAATATAAAAATGAGATCGTTCTGTGCGGGAATATCGATATCACGCTGGCAAAGACGGCGGGCTCCGCGGGAAAGGATCGGTTGATCGAGCGCGTCCACAGCTGCAAAGAGGGGGGCGCCTATATATTCGGTTTGGACGGCCCCGTCGGACCGGATATCGGGCTTGAGGAGTATAAGTTAATTCAGGAGATCGTAAAGGAACATGGAAAATACTGATTCGATCGGAATCGATGTAGAAAAGTGTACCGGCTGTACGATCTGCGTGAAAGAGTGCCCCTTCGCCGCCATCGAGATGAAGGATACGAAGGCGGTCATCGATCTCGACAAATGCACCCTCTGCGGAGCGTGTGTCGATGTCTGCGAGCCGAAAGCCATAGAAGCGAAGAAAAAAGTGTCTCCGAGAAGGGACATATCGGGCTTTAAGGATGTATGGGTATTTTGCGAGCAGAAGAAAGGCGTTATACAAAGCATCTCATATGAACTTCTCGGAGAAGGGAAGAAGCTCGCGAAGAAGCTGGGCGTCGATCTCTGCGCGGTCATCCTGGGCGACCAGATCGGATCGAAGTCGGTCGAGTTCGGCTCGCGCGGCGCCGACAAAGTCTATATTGTTGATTCTCCGCATCTGAAATTCTATCAGGATGAGCCGTACTCGAATATCATGACGGAGCTGGTGCGCGAGTTCAAGCCCGAGATCATACTCTGCGGCGCGACGACGATCGGACGGAGCTTAATACCTCGTGTCGCGATCAGTATACCGGCCGGATTAACGGCCGACTGTACCGCCCTCGATATCGACGAGAAGGACCGGCTCCTTCTTCAGACAAGGCCCGCGTTCGGCGGGAACATCATGGCGACGATCATTACGCCTGACTTTCGCCCTCAGATGGCGACGGTCCGCCACAAGGTGATGAAGGAAGCGGCGATCGACGCGTCGCTTTCGGCGAAAGTGATCGTAAAAACATACCCCGAAGAATATTACGCTTCGCGGACAAAGCTGCTCGATATCGTCGAGGAGATCGAAGAGACGGTAAACCTCGCCGAAGCGGATATTATTATCTCAGGCGGACGGGGTATGGGCAGCGCCGATAAGTTCTCGATCGTACGTGAGCTGGCGCTGGTGCTCGGAGCGGCCGTCGGTTCGTCCCGGAGCGCGGTGGATTCCGGCTGGATACCGTACTCACACCAGGTCGGCCAGACCGGAAAGACGGTCTGTCCGAAATTATATATCGCATGCGGCATCAGCGGCCAGATACAGCACTTGATCGGCATGCAGTCGTCGAAGGTCATCGTGGCGATCAATAAGGACCCGGACGCGCCGATATTCAAGATCGCGACCTACGGGATCGTCGGCGATATATTTGAAGTAGTTCCCGCCCTTACGAAGGAATTCCGGAAGATACTGAAGAAGTGACCGGTTCAGGCGTGTTTTTTGACGGCTTTAAGGACCTGTTTCGAGTCGAAGGGTTTAATGATATAATCGGTCGCGCCGAGGCGGACCGCTTCCCGCGCCGTTTCAACGGATTTATATCCTGTCGCGATAATGACCTTCAGGTCGGGCTTCGCCAGCTTGAGCTCTTTGAGCGTATCGAGGCCGCTCACCCGGGGCATCTTGATGTCGAGCAGTACGATGTCGATCGGTTTTGTTTTGATGATACTGACCGCTTCCTGGCTGTTGGCGGCAAAGAACAGATTGAAATCTTTCTCAAGGATAAGGTTGAGCGATTCCCGGATCCCTTCCTCGTCATCGCAGATAAGAATATTTTTCAGCATGATCTCCTCCGCTATGTTTTTTGAGCCGCGTCCCGCGGATCGGCCGGCCGCGCCGCAGAAGCGTTGTTAAAGAGTCGGCGGACTGGTTACGCAGATGAGCTGCGCCTCGACAACTCCCGTATTTTTTAGATTGTGAGGGATCGAAGAATCGAAATAGAGCGTATCGCCGCGTTTCAATTCATATGCCGCTTCTCCGACAACAACCCGGATCTTTCCCGCAAGGACAAAAATAAATTTTTCCGTACCGCGCTTTGTCTCTTCATTATGAGTCGCGCCCTGCGGTTCGAGCTTGATCAGGATGGGCATCATCTTCTTGTCGAGCACTTTTGTCGTGAGCATTTCCGAAGTTGTCCGCTTGTCGTACACGAATATATCGGCCCGTCCTTCTTTGGTCTGGAGTTCGGGCTGTTTTCGTTCGGCCGTGAGGTCGGAATAGAGTTCCGGCAGAGGAACGCCGAGCACCTCGCAGATCTTTATGTGGCTCTCGAGCGTCCCGGTCATTTTACCGTTCTCGATCCTGCTTAATGTGGCGAGGGCGACACCGGACTTCTCCGAAAGGGTCGAGAGGGTCATGTTCTGCTCTTTTCTGATCTTGTGGATCCTTTCTCCGATATCCATCAAAAACTCCTTATACTATATAAATACCAGAAATTTCGCTATTTGTCAATATCGGTTTATGAAAATAAAAATAGAATAGTTGTCAGTCGTCAGTTGACAGTTTTCAGTTGTAAGTGACGATAAGCCATCTCTGGTCACTGGCAACCGACATCCGGCAATTCATTAACCGTGACTCCTTTTTAATGCTGCCTTGATCGACGTTCCGGAATTCAAAAGAGATGTTGCGTTAAAAATGAGATTGGTGTAGTATAAACATAAATAATTATGTCCGCGCTTATTACTAAGAGGAGGGGACCATGAAATTATTTTTTGCCGTCTGTCTTTGCGCCGCCGCCGCAGTATGCGCGGCGGTGCCGTCGTACGCTCTCGAAGTGGAGATGGATAACAGGCTGGGCGTAACGACCCTAACGGAGGAATATGGATCGGTGGATAGCGAGTGGGTAGCGTTCTTCTATAAAAACCTCTTCTCGGTAGGGCACTATCCGGACGAGGGGTTTATCGGGGGCGTGAACGTCGGCGTCGCGGTGACGCCTGATACGAACGAGGATTGGAAGCTCTCCGGAGAGAATGTCGCGACCAATGACCTGAGATACTGGGGGATCGAGAACAGTTTTGAAGTCGGATACGTGCTTCCGATCTTTGTCGACAAGACGCCGTTTGCCCCGATCATGGGGTATGGCTGGAGCTTCACCCGCCTCAAGCGGTCAGGGTTCGACATCCCCGGTAACACGCTCAGTTCCGAGTCGACCGAGGAGGATCTCTGGGTGCACCATGTTGACGCGGGGTTCAGGCTGAAGCACAGCACCCATAACGAAAAACTTAAGGTCAATCTCCGCGGCATCTTCGGTTTTATCGTTGCCGCGTCTTCGTACAACAGCGCGAACGAGACAAAGATAGACGGCGGGAACGGATCGTTCCTCATAGAGACCGACCTGAAGGCCGACTATTTCGTTGACGAAAACCTGATCTTCAATTTTGGGGGATTTGTCGGGATCCAGCATTTAGAGGGCAGCACAAAGAACAGCATAGTATGGCCCGATACCGATCTTAACACGTATGGAGGGAGCATCGGCCTGAAATACGTATTCTGAAAGCTCTACAAATGGAGCCCCGCGGGCCCGCTTGCAGGTTTTCCGCAATAGTTCAGCCTCAGGAAGCACGCCTCGGCATAAGGCCCTGAAAGAGCCTCAAAAGGGGGTATCGGGGCCTTGTAGGCGAATAAGTCCGACGTAGAATTTCACACTTTACGAGT
>JBDRSA010000031.1:0-3660 GCA_043825275.1 Candidatus Omnitrophota bacterium | reverse complement strand
GTATTTTCTTGAGGTTGAACTCAAGCAGAAATTTCCGAGCTGTCCGATACAAAAGATCCTGGGGGATGTGCGTGATATAGGGCTGTTAAAATTCGCGTTCTCCACATATCGGTCCCAGATCGTATTTCACGCGGCGGCGTTCAAGCATGTTCCTTTGATGGAAGGGAGTCCCTCGGCGGCGGTAAAGAATAATATTATTTCGACGCGGAATCTTATTTACGCGTGCAACCATTACGGTGTCGAAAGTTTCGTCTTTATATCGACCGATAAGGCGGTCAATCCTTCGAGCGTGATGGGCGCGACCAAGCGTATCGGGGAGATGATCCTCCAGGCGAAGGCGAAGGATTCCAGGACGAAATTGATGGCGGTCCGGTTCGGGAATGTATTGGGGTCAAAAGGGAGCGTCGTTCCGCTTTTCAAGAAACAGATCGAGGAAGGCGGCCCTGTTACGGTAACGCATCCTGATGCGCGTCGGTATTTCATGAGCATACACGAAGCGGTGCAGCTGGTATTGCAGGCGGCCTCAATGGGCAAAGGCGGCGAGATATTCGTTCTCGATATGGGCCAGCAGATCGCGATCAAAGATCTCGCGAAAGACCTCATTACGCTTTCAGGATTCAGGCCCGAGCGGGATATCAGCATTTGTTATACCGGACTGCGTCCGGGCGAGAAGCTTTTCGAAGAGATGTTCATGAACGTCGAGAAAGACATGTTGACGAAGCACAATAAGATCTATATCACGCAGCCGAATGATTTTGACCGCACAAAGTTGCGGCGCGAAGTTAAGGAACTGGAACGCCTGGCAGGGTCGATGAAGGACCAGAAGATCATCGAGAAGCTGGAAGAGCTTATTCCCTCGTATGTCTCGATGTCTAAAGTTTCGTGTGATATTTAGGAGAGCAGCATGAAAAGCATTCGAATACGAAAAATATGCGTTGTTCTTCTTATAGGGGTTGCCGTTTTTGGGGTCATCGCGGGGTCCTGTACGTTCCTGTCAGCCAAGGAAGATCAGAAAGGCACCGAGGTGACGCCGGGGAACACGGAGCCTGTTTCTCAAAGCGCGGTGGTGACTGAAGTGGTGATGCGGCAGGGGCAAATGGATTTTGTCCATAAAAAGCTCCTCCAGACGGCGCTGACCGCGGTTTTCGGATATCTCTTAATGCTCGTTTTGGTCCGGGTCATTAACCACAAGGTGCGGGACATAAAGGTCCGCCACATCGCGCGCAGAAATGTTATCTATTTTTTCACACTGATGACGACGCTCATTATCGTCTTTCTCTGGCTGCAGAATATCAGTTCGCTGACGATATTTTTGAGCGTTATTGGCGCGGGGCTGGCCCTGGCGCTTCAGGAAGTGGTCCTCTGTATCGCCGGGTGGGTCCTTATCCTGGTGCGGAGGCCGTTCGAGGTCGGCGACCGGATCGAGCTTGGCGGGGTCAAAGGCGACGTTATCGACATCCGGCTTTTCCAGACCGTGCTGTGTGAGATCGGTAACTGGGTCGACGCCGACCAGAGTACCGGCAGGATCGTCAATATCCCCAACAGCGCGATGTTCAAAAAAGAAAATTATAATTACACCCGGGGATTTGAGTTCATCTGGAACGAGATCAAGGTGCTCGTGACCTTTGAAAGCGACTGGAAGCGCGCCGAGGAGATCATGCTCGCGCATGCCTCGGAGCGCGTGAAAGATAAGGAGGATGTCGTTCGCCGGAAGATCGACGCGATGACCTCGTATTTCATGATCCAATACAATAAGTTTACGCCGATCGTTTATGTGAATATTAAAGAAAGCGGCGTAGAGCTGACGCTCCGGTATCTTACGGAAGCGCGCCGGCGCCGGTCGTCGCAGGATGAGCTGACCCGCGCGATCCTGGAAGATTTCGAGAAAGAAGACAGAGTTAATTTCGCGTATCCGACGTACCGCATTATAAAGTAATGGTTGGCTGGTTAGCTGGTAGGCTGGTTGAGAGATCCCTGATTCGTCATTGCGAACCCCGCTTTTGCGGGGTGAAGCAATCTCCCGAGCGCCGTGTCCGCCTCTGGCGGAAAGCGCCGTGCCCGCCCCCGGCGGGAGGGGATCTTTTAGTAATTCTGACAGGGATTGCTTCGTCATCCCGCTTCGCGGGATTCCTCGCAAAGACGAATTTGGATATCGCTCCCCGCAATGACGGTGAGTTGTTACTTCTGAAGCTGAACTATTACCCTTTTTTCCACTTCTTTTCTGATAATAAATGGTTGACAAATCGCTCATTTTAGCGTATTAATTGTTATGAATCGTACAAAATTCATTAATATTGTACAATAGGAATTATAAAATGGATAGAAATGAGATATTAGCCATATTAAAAGATTGGAACGACTGGGAAAGCCGGCAAGATATCGGCATCATCAGGAGCGCCTATCTTAATAGGCTGGAGGCTCTTCTTACGGGGTCTAACCAAGTGATAACTATCACGGGCCCCAGACGCGCGGGCAAATCATATTTAATGCGCCAGATGGGCAGAAGGCTTTTTGAGAAGGGGCTAAAGAGAGAGAATATTCTTTTTGTAAATTTCGAAGATCCGCGTTTTACATCCCTTGATACAAAGCTGCTTGCCCGGGTTTACGATGTTTATAGGGGGTATATGTCTCCGACAGATACGCCGTATATTTTTCTCGATGAGGTTCAAGAAGTCGCGGAATGGGAAAAATGGGTTTGCGCGATGCATGAATTGAAAAAAGCGAGAATTATCGTTTCCGGTTCCAATGCCCATGTATTAAGCCGGGAATTGGGGACGCTTCTTACGGGCAGGCATCTTGACGTGACTATTTTTCCGCTGTCATTCCCGGAGTACTTGACGTTTAACAAAATGGAAATAAAGGGCCTTTCCGATACCGTTGGAAAAGAGGCCCGGATAGAGGGGCTTCTCCATCGATATATAGAGACAGGATCATTTCCGGAGGTTGCTTTATCGTCGAAAAAGACAGAGATTTTGCTTAATTACTTTAACGATCTTCTGACGAAGGACCTTTTGAAACGGTTTCGTGTCAGAAAAGCTCCGGCAATGAAAGCGCTCATCAAGTATTATTTTAGCAATGCCGCGAATCTCGCGACATTTTCATCAGCCGGAAAATTTCTTCAGGTTCATACCGGCACGGTTGAGCGGTTTTCAGGGTATTTTGAAGATGTGTACCTTATCTTTCCGCTTAAACGGTTTTCTTACAAGATAAAGGAACAGGAAAAAAGCCCCCGCAAGATCTACGCGGTTGATACGGGTCTATGTAACGCGCTGGGGTTTAGATTTTCTGAGAATATCGGACGGCTTGCCGAGAATATCGTGTATCTTGCTTTGAAGAGTAAGCAGATACGCGAGCCGCAGGTGGAATTATACTACTGGAAAGATGCCCAGCATCGGGAGGTTGATTTTGTTCTTAAAGAAGGTTTGAGAGTAACGAGATTGATACAAGTGTGCTGGAGCATGCGTGATGAAAAGACAAAAAAACGTGAATTACGCGGCCTTCTGAAGGCAATGAAAGAATTGAATATTTCCACGGCCACCATCATTACTGAGGCCGCGGAAGGCGAAGAAAAGCTGGACGGTTTTATAGTGAAAACCGTGCCTCTCTGGAAATGGCTTTTGAGCGAAGTATGAAGATGTATGTAGAGTGTATTCCGTGTTT
>JBDRSA010000030.1:0-3762 GCA_043825275.1 Candidatus Omnitrophota bacterium | reverse complement strand
GTAATCTGTTCGGGAGAGAATCCAAACTGATACGCTTCAAAGTTTATTTCTTTCATTTTAGAAATATATTTTTCCGGGTCATTTTTAAATTTTTCGATACACGCGGAACAACAAAAGTAATATTTCTTTCCTTTATATTCATATGAGTACTCCATACCTGCTTTTTTCCGCATGACAGGACAAATACCAGGGGATCCCTCTGCTTCAGGCGGTTGAGTGCCGGGCCCGGCGACATGATGATCCATTTTCCCCATTTCATGATTGTGCCCATCATGATGGGATTCTTTAGCCGCAAGCTGTGTAACCACATACGTTGTGCCGACAAGGATATTAAAGACAATAATAAATATTATACTTTTTCTTTTATTCATAGTATCTCCTTTTGGAGATATATTTTTATTACTATTTTCGCCAGGAAGACATTAATTAATGAGCGTGATGACTCCCCGTATGCTCTCCTTCCATACTTTCCTCTGTGCTTTCTTCTGCGCTTTCTTCCGCGATCCTGCTATATTTCTCCGGATCCTTCTTAAAAACCTTCGCGCAGGAAGCACAGCAAAAATTGTAAATCTTACCGTTGTATTCTTCCTGCACGCCGCCGCCCATCGACTCAATATCTTCACCCGAAACAGGGCAGATCGTATTGCCGACGTTAACAGCTTCCGCCGTTCCCTTATCCACAGCGCTGCCTTTGTGCTCCATCATTGATCCTTTGCTTTCTTCATCATGACACCCCCCAGAGGCGAGGGCATTCCCAAAACAGGCTAACGCGATCGCGGTGCTCAGAACTATTATTTTACTTGGCGCACTCATAACTCTTCCTCCTTTTTATGTTCTTGTCAACCGTCTCTCCTGCAGCCAGCAATACCCTACGGGAACGATAAATAATGTTATAAGAGCAACCATCATCCCCCCTACTGAAGGAAGCGCCATCGGTATCATAACGTCAGCGCCTCTTCCCGATGATGTCAATATCGGGATCAAGGCCAATATCGTCGTGGCGGTCGTCATAAGACACGGGCGCAGCCTTCTATTTCCGGCAAAGAGCGTCGCTTCCCGTATTTCCGTTATCGTTTTGGGTTTTCGCTCATCAAAGCTCTGATCCAAATATGTCGCCATAACGACACCGTTATCGCTGGCTATTCCGAAAAGAGCCAGGAACCCTACCCAGACCGCCACTGATAGATTATACGTCTGCATATTAAAAAGCTGTCTGAAATAATCACCAAAAAACGGCAGCCGCATAAACCAACCTTGAGCATACAGCCATATAAGAATAAACCCTCCGCAGAAAGCGACAATAATACCGCTGAAGACGAGGAACGTCGTTGATATCGATTTGAACTGAAAGTACAGGATAAGAAATATGATAAATAAACTTAACGGCAGGACAACGCCCAACTTCTTTTCGGAGCGCACCTGATTCTCGTAGCTTCCGGCAAATTTATAGCTCGTTCCGGGAGGTAATACGAACTCGCCCGACTCGATCTTGCTTTGAAGGTAGCCCTGCGACGCGTTGACAACATCGACTTCGGCGAGGTCCGGCTTTTTATCGAAGAGAACATATCCCACCAGGAAAGTATCTTCGCTCTTGATAACCTGCGGCCCGCGGACAAATTGTAACGTACCGAGCTGTGATAGCGGGATCTGCGCGCCGGTCTTTGTCGGAACGAGGATCTCCTGGATCTCTTCGATCGAGTCCCGAAACTCCCTAAGATACCGAACCCGTACCGGATACCGCTCTCTACCCTCAACAGTCGTCGTAAGCCTCATACCGCCAACCGCCACTTCGATCACATTCTGCACATCAAGTATGTTTACACCATAACGGGCTATCCTTTCCCGGTCGATGTTAAACTCTATATACGGCTTACCGACGATGCGGTCGGCGATCACCGCTGTCGGTTCGACGCCGGGCACCTCTTTCAGGAACCGCTCGATCTGAAAACCGACCTTCTCGATCTCTTCCAGGGTCTGTCCCAGGATCTTCACCCCCATCGGAGCTCGCATACCGGACTGGAGCATGACAATACGCGCGGCTATCGGCTGCAGTTTCGGCGCGGAGGTCGACCCGGGGATCTCACCGGCTTTTATGATCTCCTTCCAAATGTCATCAGGAGTTTTAATGTGTTCTCTCCAGACCCTCTTTCGCCTGCCTGTCTTAGAATCCTTTTCGCTGTATTCCGGCTTATAATTGATGATCGTCTCGATCATGGAGATCGGCGCGGGATCGAGGGGAGATTCCGCTCTTCCTATCTTACCGACCACGGACTCAATTTCAGGGATCTGGCTTATCCGGATATTCTGCTTTTGAAGTACATCCAGCGCCTCCCCGATCGATGCGTGCGGCATCGTTGTCGGCATATAAAGATACGACCCTTCATCCAGAGGAGGCATAAATTCTTTTCCCAGCCCCGGGAACGCGCGGTCAAGCGAGCTGATCGGCCAAATGCTTCGGATGACAGATTCCTTAACACCTATCTTGTTCAAAGGGGCGGTCAAAGGAGCGATGGTCCTTCCGAACCCAAACCAGATCACCATGCCCAGGATACCAATAAAGAGGGGGATGCTTACAAAAATACGTTTCTGCTTCAAGAAATACATAAGGATCTTCGGATAGTGATGCATAAATTTAAAGAAGAAGAAGATAAGTCCGAAGAGAGCAAAGCCGACGAATAATAAGTTCAGAATAAAGCCTTTACCGAATCCAAGCGGCATCCATTTCGTCGTTAAAAACAGGAGGACGATTCCGATCGCGATCCAATTCGAATATTTGAAAAATAGCTCTTTTATCCGCGAAGGTATCTGCTTTTCAAAAAGAAGGTACGCGCCGTAAAGCGCGACCCCGATCCCGAGTAGAGGCGAGATCCGAAACGATAAAAAGACCGCCGCCGCGATAATGCCCGCTTTCTTCTTACGCGGCACACCTTCAAGAGGCTTCTTTCTTTTTACAAAAAGGATATGCGCGAGCGCCGGCACGATAAAGAGCGCGACGATCACCGAAGCCAGAAGCGCGAATGTTTTTGTGAACGCCAACGGCTTAAAAAGCTTCCCTTCGGGGCCCGTCATCGAAAAGACCGCCAGAAATGAGACTATGGTAGTCGAGATCGCCGTCAGTATCGCGCCGCCCACTTCGCTCGCCCCTTTATAAACGGTCTCCAGGGCATTCGAGCCCGGCTTCGCCTCCGAAAGATGCTTGATCACGTTTTCAACCATGATGATACCCATATCCACGATCGTACCGATGGCAATCGCGATACCGGCCAATGACATGATGTTCGCGTCGACTTTGAAGAGCTTCATCATGACAAATGCCATCAGCACCGCCAGAGGAAGCGTCATCGACACGACCATCGAACTTTTGAAATGCATCAGGAAAAGGAGAATAACTATTATCGTGATCAGGATCTCCTGGGTAAGCGCCTCGCTTAACGTACCCAGGGTCTCATCGATGAGTTTTGTTCTGTCATAGAAGGGTACGATCTTCACTTTCGAGACGGTTCCGTCGGCAAGCGTTTTAGAAGGAAGACCGGGCTCTATCTGTTTGATCTTCTCTTTAACCCGCTTGATGACCGCCATCGGATTTTCACCATAGCGCACAACGACCACGCCGCCGACGGCTTCCGCTCCTTCTTTATTTAAGGCGCCGCGCCGCAAAGCCGGGCCGAGACTCACTTGTGTGGCGACATTTTTTACGTAAATAGGCACATTATCGCTCACCTTAACGACGGCTTTCTCGATGTTTTGGAGCAGCTTGACATG
>JBDRSA010000029.1:0-4118 GCA_043825275.1 Candidatus Omnitrophota bacterium | reverse complement strand
CGAAGTATATAAAAGAACGAAGCATACAGGAAAAGGTATCGTGCCATTCGCTCAGACATTCGTTCGCGACGCATCTTCTTGATCGGGGCGCTGATCTTCGGAGCGTTCAGGAGCTGCTCGGCCACAAGAACTTGTCGACTACGCAGATCTATACGCACGTTACGACTGAACGCATGAAGTCAATATACGATAAGGCGCATCCCCGGGCGTAGAAGTCGGTGCGGGGACGAAGGCGGCTTAAGGAGCGGTAAAGCGCATGATGAAAATGTTCTATGACGCCGTTTTTCTGATGATCTCGATCGTGTATCTTCCGGCCCTTTTTCTAAAAGGGAAGTTTCACGGCGAATTTTTGCAGCGTTTCGGAATTTATCCCGGCGAGATCGACGAAGCTCTTTCCGGCGGTTCGAAGAGAATTTGGATCCACGCGGTAAGCGTCGGAGAAGTACTGGCGGCGAAGCCTCTGATCGATCTGATCACGAGAAGATTGCCGGATCGTTCGATCGTATTGACCACGACGACGATAACGGGCAATGTTCTCGCGAAACAGACGTTTGGTAAAACTCTCGAGGTGATCTATTTTCCGCTCGACTTCAGCTGGGTTATAGAGCGATGTATCAGGAAGGTAGATCCGGCGATATTCGGCATGATGGAAACGGAGATCTGGCCGAATTTGATCACCGGCCTCTCGGCCAGGAGAATACCGGTCGTACTGCTGAACGGAAGGATATCGGACGGATCGCTCGGCGGCTATATGGCCATCCGTCGATTTCTGAGGCCGGTCCTGAGAAAGATAGACAGGTTTTGCATGCAGACCGACTCCGACGCGCGCAGGGTCATCGAGATCGGCGCGCCTTCGGAAGCCGTTACAACGACCGGTAATATGAAATTCGATGAGGCAAACATCGGATCGGCGGGCGCTCCGCGGGAAGATCGCTCGGCGGGCATCCGAAAGCGGCTTTTGATCGAGGACGAAGATAAGGTGTTGATCGCGGGCAGTACGCATCCCGGCGAGGAAGAGATCGTTCTGCGCGCGTTTGAAAAAGTGCGCCGACAGTTCCGAGGGCTCAAGCTTATTATCGCCCCGCGGCATATTCATCGTATCAGCGAGATCGAACGAATGGTCGCGAAGGATGGGCTTACGTCGGTTCGGATATCGCGGCTGGAGAAAGACGGCGCTTTGGCGTCACCCTGTCCGGTCATGCTTCTTGACACGATCGGTCAGTTGAAGATGCTGTATGAAATCGCCGCTTGCGTTTTTATCGGGGGAAGCCTTGTCAAAAAAGGCGGGCACAATCTTATCGAGCCGGCGGTGTACGGAAAACCGATCTTCTGCGGGCCGCATATGGATAACTTCAGAGGTATGACGCGGCAATTTGTCACACACGGGGCTGTCGGTATCGTTGAAACCGAACATGATCTTGCGAACGCTTTCAGAATGATAATGGAAGACCCGGTTCGCGGCGCGGAGCTCGGCGGGAACGCCCGAAAGCTTGTATCCGAAAATCACGGCGCCGCGAACAGAAATCTGGCGATAATCGAAGAAATTCTAACGAGGAGCGGAGGCGCGGAGCCCGCCTTTGAGAAAGATCAGAACCTACATTCATGAGGTCATGCTTGATACAAAGCGTGGAGCGTTCGCCGGCGCGATACGGACCGTCCTTTCTATTATTTCGATCCTGTACGGGACCGTCCTTTGTGTTCGTGACGCCCTTATCCGGGCGGGGGCGTTCAAGGTCAGGAAGGTATGCGCGCCGGTCATCAGCGTCGGTAATCTTACTTTTGGCGGGACGGGAAAGACGCCGTTCGTGATCATGCTTTCGAGATTGCTCAGGGATTCAATGAAAAAAAGCGTCGCTGTCCTGATCCGTGGTTACGGAGAGGACGAAACGGCACTCCTAAAAGAGAGCCTGCCGGATGAGCTTGTGCTTGTCGGCCGCGACAGGGCAGCAACCGCGAACGAGGCGGTGCGCGCGAGAAAGGATGTTACGATAATTCTGGACGACGGATTTCAGCACCGGGCGTTATCCCGCGATATCGATATCGTTCTGATCGACACAAGGAACCCCTTTGGGAATAACCGCCTCTGTCCGCGCGGGATCCTGCGCGAGCCGGTTCGAAATATCACGCGGGCATCGATCTGTGTATTGACAAAAACCGACAGGCCCTTGTCGGATGTCGCGCGTATTGAGAATACCGTGCGATCATACAAGAACGATATTCTCATCGTCAGGTCAGCGCATCTGCCGGTATGTTTTATCGATGAACGAAGTTCAATGCGCGTCGGGTTGGATTTTATAGAGAAAAAACGTGTGTTCATCGTGTCAGGGATCGGTGATCCGGGCTATTTTCAGGAAATGGTACAGGGGCTCGGCGGGGTTGTCGCGGGCCACCTGCGGTATCCCGATCATCACGGTTATCCCGATCGGGATCTCGATGAGATACGGACAGGATTCGATGCGGCAAATGCCGACTGTATCGTAACAACGGAAAAAGATATGACCAAACTTCGAAGGCTTGCGCCTAAGTTCCGCGCGGGAACAATTCTCTCGCTCCGGATAGAAATGCGGATAACTGACGGGGAGGATCGATTCGTTGATCGATTACATAGCCTCTATACTGGTTAGGGCGCTGAACATACTGTTCAGGATCGTTCCGATCGGCGCGTCGCTGTGGCTCGGCAGGCGTATCGGAAGCCTCGTTTTTATGGTAAACAAAAAGAGACGCTTGATCGCTTACGCGAACCTCAAGGCGGCTTTCGGAAAAGAGAAGTCCCCGCGGGAACTGCGGTCCATCACGAAGCGGGTGTATCAGAATATGGTCCAGACCTTTGTGGAGATATTGAACCTTACCAAGGTCTCGAAGGAGTATGTCGATAAATATGTCGAAGTCGTCAACCTGGAGCGGGTCAGGAACGCCGCGAACGATCCGCGCGGCGTTATACTGCTGACCGGGCACTTCGGCAACTGGGAACTCTCAAATCTTGTCGGCGCGGTCAAGGGGTTCAAAATGGCGGTTCTCGCCAGGGAACAGAAGATGAAGCGCCTGAACGAGCTCCTCAACCGGCTGCGTGAATCAAAAGGATGCACCGTGATCAGGAAAGGGATCTCGATCAGGGAGCTCATAAAGGCGCTGCGGGCGAAAAATATCGTCGGGATCCTTTCCGATCAGGACGCGGGAAAGAATGGGGTATTCGTAAATTTTTTCGGAAGGCCGGCATCAACACCGCCCGGCGCCATGGAATTCGCGAAGAGGACCGATTCGATCGTTCTGCCGAATTTTATCGCGAGAATACAAGGGCCGTACCATAAGGTCTATATCGAAGAGCCCATTGACTGCGCCAATGATCAGAGCGGCGACGTGGCGGCGAGTCTCCAGAAATACGTATCACTGCTTGAGCGGTATGTGAGAGAGTACCCCGATCAGTGGCTGTGGCTTCATAAGCGCTGGAAATCGACGCCTCAAAGAACGATCCTGGTGCTCAATGACGGAAAACAGGGGCACCTCAATCAGGCGCTTGCCGTCGCGCATCAGATCAGGCGCGCTCGAACGACGCAGGGGTACTCGATGGACGACACAAAAGTCGTCGTCGAAGACGTCAGGTATCGCTCGAAATTTCGACACGCAGTCTTGACCGCGGCGTCCGCCTTCGCGACCTGGCGCAGCCACGGACGCATGGGATACATGGCGTATTGCCTGACGAAAGAGTCATACGAGTCGCTTATGGCTGCCTACGGTGAGTTTGTCGTTTCGTGCGGGGCGTCGCTTGCCCCGGTCAATGTGTTCATGGCGCGGGAATGCAACGCGAAGAACGTTGTCGTAATGTCGCCGGGACCGATCGGGACGGATAAATTTTCGCTTGCGATAATCCCGCGGCATGACAGGCCGAGAAAAAGGAAGAACGTTGTGGTGACGGAAGCGGCGCCGCACTTGATGGATCGGGCGTCATTGGCACGGTATGGATCGGCGTTGATGGACCGTCTGAAGATCGCGGGAGCCGGCCCGAAGATCGGCCTGTTGATCGGAGGAGATAGCGAGAATTTCACGATGACCGAAGCGACAATATCGCTCGTGGTCAAGGGTGTTCTTGAGGCGGCTGAAAAGCTGAACGGGCAGATATT
>JBDRSA010000028.1:0-10003 GCA_043825275.1 Candidatus Omnitrophota bacterium | reverse complement strand
TTCTCTGCGCCGAACGCCGCCTCTTCGAACGAAACTTCGATCTCGATGCGAAGATTCCTTCCGCGGCGGCGCGAGGACCTGCCCTGGTGCCCCGAGAAAATATCGAACCCGCCGAAGATATCGTCAAAAACGCCGCCTCCCCCGAAACCGCCGAATCCTTCGAAGATACTCGAGAAATCGGCTCCCCGGAAGATATCCTGGTACGCGTATTTCTGGTCGATACCGGCGTGTCCGTATTGATCGTAGAGCGCCCGCTTTTCGGGATCGGAGAGGACCGCGTACGCTTCGGAGATCTCCTTGAATTTTTCCTCGGCCTCTTTCTTTTTATCGTCCGGAACACGGTCGGGATGGTTCTTGAGCGCGAGTGAGCGGTAGGCCTTCTTTATATCCGCGAGCGTCGCGCTCTTTTCTATCCCGAGGATCTCGTAGTAATCACGTTTCATAGTTTTATCTCGTATCTCGTTGTTCGTATCTCGTATCTCGCAAAAGCCGTATCTCGTCGTTCGTATCTCGTAAAAGCCGTATCTCGTCGCTCGTTGTTCGTATCTCGTAAAAACCGTATCTCGTTGTTCGTATCTCGTATCTCGTAAAAGCCGTATCTCGTCGCTCGTTGCTCGAAAGTAAAAGCTATGTTAGAAATAACACGTCCCTATAGTCAGTTTTCTTTTCACGAGATACTAGATACGAAACTTTTATTTTTTCTTACCCTCGTCCTCAACCTTATATTCGGCGTCGACGATGTCTTCGTCTTTTTTACCGGATCCGGCTTGATCGTTCGGCGCGGACTCCGGCCGCTCGTGCCCCTGCGCGCCCGTGGCTTGCCCTCCCGGAGCCTGGCCCGAGGCGGCGGTCTTTTTGTAGACCTCCTCGGCAAGCTTGTGCGATGCCTTCGTGAGATCCTCCATAGAACTTTTGATCTTCGAGGCATCCTTGGCCTTGATCGCTTCTTTCAGCAGGCTCAATCGTTCTTCGATCTTCTTCTTCTCATCGGCCGATATCTTATCACCAAAATCCTTCAGGCTCTTCTCCGTCGAATACGCGAGCGTATCCGCCTGGTTCAGAAGCTCGACCTCTTCTTTCTTCTTCGCGTCTTCATTCGCGAACTTCTCAGCCTCGGTGACCATCCGGTCGATCTCTTCTTTTGAGAGCTTCTTCGGCGCGGTGATCTTGATCGACTGCTCCTTGCCGGTGCCGAGGTCCTTCGCGCCGACATGAACGATACCGTCCCGGTCAATATCAAACGTCACTTCGATCTGAGGAATACCCCGCGCCGCGGCCGGTATGCCCACCAGGTCGAACCGGCCGAGCTCAACGTTGTCATTGGCCATCTGCCGCTCACCCTGGAGAACCCTGATCGTGACCGCGGTCTGGTTATCCGCCGCTGTTGAGAATATCTGGCTCTTTTTGGTCGGGATAGTCGTATTCCGCTCGATGAGCTTTGTGCAGACAGAGCCGAGCGTCTCAATGCCGAGCGAAAGCGGGGTTACGTCCAGGAGGAGGACGTCCTTCGTGTCCCCTTTGATGATGCCGGCCTGTATCGCCGCTCCCAGCGCCACGCTCTCCATCGGGTCAACACCGCTTTCGATCTTCTTGCCGACAAAATCCTCGACGAACTTCCGCACGATCGGCATCCGGGTCGGCCCGCCGACCAGAATAACCCTGTCGACATTGTTCGCCGAAAGCTTCGCGTCGGTAAGCGCCTGCTCCAACGGATGCCGGCACCGCCCGATGATCGGGCCGACCAGCTCTTCGAGCTTCGCCCTGTTGATCGACATCGTGAGGTGCTTCGGCCCCGACTGATCGGCGGTAATAAAGGGCAGATTGATATCGGTGCTGAGTGATCCCGAAAGCTCTACCTTTGCCTTTTCCGCGGCTTCCCACACCCGCTGCATCGCCATCTTATCGTTCGCCAGATCGATGCCGGATTCTTTTTTGAACTGCGCCAGAACATGCCCGATAAGAGCGTTATCCATATCGGTGCCGCCGAGCTGCGTATCGCCGCTGGTCGCCAAGACCTCGAACGTCGCCGCTTTATTGTCATCGTCCCACCCCATCTCGAGAACGGTCACGTCAAGCGTTCCGCCCCCGAAATCGAAGACCATGATCTTCTGTTCCTTGCCCGCTTTGTCGAGCCCGAACGCCAGACATGCCGCGGTCGGCTCGTTGATGATCCTGAGGACTTTGAGCCCCGCGATCTCCCCGGCGTCCTTCGTGGCCTGCCGCTGGTTGTCGTTGAAATACGCCGGGCAGGTGATCACGACCTCGACGATCTTATCGCCGAGATAGGTCTCCGCGTCCTGCTTGATCTTCTGAAGCACAAAAGCGGAGATCTGCTGCGGCGTATACTCATTGCCGGCGATCTTATACTTGAAATCCGTCCCCATTTTCCGCTTCGCCGTAAGGATCGTCCTTTCGGGATTTATCGACGCCTGACGCCGCGCCGGTTCACCGACCAGGCGCTGCCCCTCTTTCGTGAACGCGACAACCGACGGGAACGCCTTCCCGCTGGCGATGCCGGCGCCTTCGGCGCTCGGAATAATAACCGGCCTGCCGCCTTCCATATACGCGGCGGCTGAATTCGAAGTCCCAAGATCAATGCCTATTGTCCGTGCCATGTTTTGCCTCCCAAGGTTGGTTTATTTTTATAACTCGAATTTTGTATCTAGTATCTGGTATCTTGTATCTGGCATACTGATTTTTTGTTCGAATCCAGTATTTGACTATAGTCAATATTTTTCTAGATACTAAACACAAGATACTAGATACGGATTTTTCTAGATACCAGATACGAGATACCAGATACAAAACGGTATTATTACTCTGTATCCTCCGCGCTCTGCGCTTCGCTCTCCGCGCTATCCTCTTCGGGCTCTTCCGTCTCTCCCTCCGGTGAAGATTCGTTCCTGATGATCTTCACCGCGGCGGGGCATATCAATTTTCCGTTCAAGGTATACCCCGATTGTAATTCTTCGGTGATCGTATCCTCTTCTCCGCCGCCTGAAACGAACTCGAGCGCCTCATGCCTGAGCGGGTCGAATTTCTCTCCCAGCGCCTTTACCTTCTCAACACCCAGCTCCGTCAGGAACTTCCGGATGTCGAGTTGTATCATCGTCATCCCTTCCTGGACGCTCTTGAGGTCCTTTGCCTCTTTAGCGTGCTTCATGGCGATCTCAAGATTATCAAGGATCGGCAATAATTTATAGACGAATTCGCTGCCCGCGAATTTCAAAATATCGGTCTTTTCGCGCTCCAGCCGTTTCTTCGCGTTCTCGATATCGGCGTGAGCCCTGAGGAATTTATCATAATATTGGTCGCGCTCCGCGGCCGCGCTCTTGAGCGATTCAAGCTCATCGAGCGCGATCGTCACTTCTTTCACGGGTTTCTCTGTCTTCTCATGACGATGATCCCGCTCTTCCGGCTTCGTTATATCGTGGTTATCTTTCTGGTTCATGCTCTCTATGTTACTCCCACTCGGAAAGGATCATGCTCACGCGAACCGAGAGAAAATCGACGATCGGGATGACGCGCTCGTAATCCATCCTCGTTAACCCGATAATGCCGACCCGTCCGCAGGACATCTCCCGGAACGTGTACTCTTTCGAGATGACGCTGCAGTCGCGCAGTTCCTGGACCTTATTCTCGCGGCCGATCTGTATTCGCAGCCCCCGTTCTCCCGACTCATCGGAAAAGAGGCCGGTGACATTCGTTTTGTTCTCTAAAAATTTCAGGATCGCGCTCATTTTTCTGCGGTCTTTAAGCTCCGGCTGAGAAAGAATATGGCTGGCCCCGTCAAGATAGAGGTCGCTCTCAAACCCGCCTGCCATGACCGAATCGATCACGTCGTACGCTTCTTTCGCCGTCCGGTACGAAGCATCGCGCTCGGATTTGATCTTTTTCACCAGGTATTCTTTGATCTCGGAAAGGGTCATGTTGTAGAATTCCGAATTCAGGAAATTCGATATTCTCTCAAGCTCTCCTTTACCCATCCGAACGGCCGTATGAATGATAAAATTCTTAACATACCCCGAAGCCGTCACCAAAAGGACCAGGATCTGCGCGCCGGAAAGCGGCACTAAGGAAATATGGCGGAATGACCGCTCTTTTATCTTCGGGAATATGGCGATACCGGCGCAGTTTGTAATAAGCGAGAGGACATGGGACGTGCGTTCAAGCAGTTCCTCAAGCGACTTTACCCGGGTACGGTATTCGGAATCGATGAGCTGGATCTGCTTCTCGGTCAGCTTCTTCATATGGAGCAGTGAGTCGACGTAATACCGGTACCCCTTCTCCGTGGGGACCCTTCCGGCCGAGGCGTACGGCTGGGCTATATAGCCGGCTTCCTCGAGGTCCTGCATAACGTTTCTGATCGTCGCGCTTGAAAGCCCGAGCTGTTTCGAAATAAGCCGGGAGCCGACCGGATTCGCCGTATCCACGAAATTGGCGACGATCAGATGCAGTACGTCATTTTCCCGCTTTGTCTTATTAAAAACCATACATGATCCTCACCTGGTCATAATAACTAAGAGAGGGGTCGGATTGTTTTTCTTGTAATCGACCCCTCATCCTGACAAGCTGAAGGATCTACTTGGATCCTTCCCCCGCCAGAGCGGGGTCAGGATGAGCCCTCAAATAGAAAAACTCTCCGAGGGCTCTACTAATTAGCACTCTAATTAGTAGAGTGCTAACCCGACATTTTAGCACATCAGGTTATTTTGTCAAGGGAATTCTGGCGGTTTCACGGCGTATACAGCCGTTTCTTTCTATCGGACTATAGCAGCAGGGTATTGCTTCTCTATGATCTCTTTTAATCTGAGCGGGAGCTCCGCTTCCAGATATACCCGGTCCCCCCGATATTCTCTCTTGAATACCCTGCCGTTCTCATAGATCACATTTATTAATTTCATATCACCGCCCGGTATTTCGAGCGCGACCGTCGTCATTTCCGGCGACAGATACGCCGCGATCCTGCCGACAAGCCGCTCGAGCCCGATACGTTCCCGCGCCGAAACTGATTCCGCCTGATCGAATCGTTCGCCCAGTCTCGCGATCTGTTGGGAGAACTCGATCACGTCAATTTTGTTCAATACCGGGATCACCGGAATATGGCCGGCGCCGATCTCCCGCAGTATCCGATGCGTTACCTCTGCCTGGCTCTCCGCTTTCGGATGGCTTATATCGACAACATGGAGTATTAGATCCGATTCGACAACCTCTTCGAGTGTCGCCTTAAACGCCTCGATCAGATGGACCGGCAGATCGTTCAGGAACCCGACCGTGTCGACAAAAAATATTTTCTGTTTATTCCGCAGGACCAAATGCCTGACAGTCGGATCGAGCGTTGAAAAGAGCCTGCTCTCCGTCGTCACATCCGCGTCGGTAAGCGCGTTGAGCAGGGTCGATTTCCCGGCATTGGTATACCCTACGATCGCGGCCGTAAGCGCGGCAAAACGCTTGCGGTGCTTTCTCATCATCGCTCGCCGCGCCCGAAGGTCTTGCAGGTCCTTCTTCAGCATCCCGATACGGTTCCGGATCTTTCTTCTGTCGTATTCAAGTTTCTGCTCGCCGGGCCCCCGCGTTCCGATCCCGCCGCCAAGCCGGGAGAGCATGATACCTTTTCCGGTGAGCCGCGGCAGGAGGTACAGAAGCTGGGCCAGCTCGACCTGGATCTTTCCTTCATTTGAATGCGCCCGCCGGGCGAATATATCAAGGATCAATTGTGTCCGGTCGATCGTCTTTCTCTCTATGATCTCCTCAAGATTCTTCTGCTGGGTCCCCGTAAGATCGTTATTAAAGACCACTATATCGATCTTCTCACGGGCGCACCGCTCGGATATCTCCTGGGCCTTCCCCTCGCCGATAAAATGCGCCGGCGACGGCGACTGGCGGCGCGCTATCTCCTCGCCCGCGATCGTCGCCCCCGCGGAAGTTGCCAGGGCGCAGAGTTCTTGGGACCGCTCCTGGGCGTTCCAGAGCTCTCCCTTTTTCCTGAAATCAACGGTTAGGAGTAGTGTTCTTTCTAGTTTGCGCATTTTATATGTCTGTTTCCGTATTCCGTATTTCGTATACCGTATTCCGTGAGTATTGACTATAGAACAACCTTCTAGTTGTATTGCTACAGGGGCGATCGAGTTCTTTTTTTCCGGACGACAGACGACGGTATACGGACGACGAAATCATTTTTTTAATTTCCTGACAATCCTACCAACAATCTGCCGCTGAGTCAGACAAGATACATCAAACCACTCTATCCGCTTGTCGCGGCAAAACCAGGTGAGCTGATTTTTCACGAAGTGCCTCGTATTTCTCTTGAGCAGCCGCTTCGCTTCCTCAAGAGAATATTCGCCGCCAAGATAGCCGGCGACCTCTTGTATTCCGAGCGCGCGTGAGGCGGTTACGCCGAGCCGCTTCCCGGAGAGCCGCTTCACTTCGCCAAGAAGGCCGTCGGCGAACATCCGCTCTACCCGCTCCTCAACCGCGCGATAGAGACGCTCCCGGGGCGCGCTCAGGCCGAACATCCTGACATCATGGGTTGTTTCGATACCCTGAGTCTTCGCCTTTAAGGCGGACATCGGTTTTCCCGTCGCGTGATATACCTCGAGCGCCCGGATGATCCTTTTTGAATCGTTCGGATGGATCGTTCGCGCCGCACCCGCGTCGGTTTTCGCGAGCCGTTCATACAATTTGGCGCTGCCGTGCCGCGCGGCATATTTCCACATCTTCGCCCGAAACTGAGGGTCCTTCGCGGGCGACGGAAAGAGGCCGTCGACGAGCGCCTTGACATACAGGCCGCTGCCGCCGACCACGACCGGGACCTTGCCGCGTCCGGCGATATCTTTTATAAGGCGGCGGGCCCTCTTCGCGAAAACCGACGCGCTGTATTCCGTCGACGGGCTCATCGCCCCGACCAAATAGTGCTTCGCGGCTTTTCGTTCTTCGGCTGAGGGCGCCTGACTGGCAACGTTCATCCCCTTATATACCTGCATGGAATCGCATGAGATAACTTCGATCGGAAGCTTTTTGGCAAGGGCAACGGCGCAGGCGGTCTTCCCGGCCGCGGTCGGCCCGACCAAAAAGATCACGCTCTCTTTCCGGACGGTCCGGGAAACGGCCCTGCGGGAAGCCCCTGCTGATCTCGATCTACCGGTCTTTGGCATTCTTAAGAGCCTTCTTTTTTGATATTTCCGCCTGAAGCTTCAGAAGAACGGCGTTTCTCTCTTTCTTCGTCTTCTCAGGAACGTCATCTTCAAGCCGGGAGGCTTTTGTCCGGGGACGGGGAGAATATTTAAATATAAAAGCGCCGTCAAAGCGACCCTTCTTCATAAGGTCTTCGGTCTTTTTAAAATCCTCCTCGGATTCCGAAGGAAACCCGACAATTATATCAGTGCTTACCGTGCCGTCAGATACAAGCCGGCGGTAATCGTCAACCGCTTTCAAATACGTTTTCGCCGTATATTTTCTATTCATCAGCTTCAGGATCCTGTCGGACCCTGACTGCAGAGGCAGGTGGAGATGTTTAACGACCCTATCCAGATCCCGCATCGCCCGGAAGAGCGCGCGTGAAGCGTCTTTCGGATGGCTCGTCATAAATTTTATCCGCTCTATCCCCTTGATTCCGTTAATCTCTTCAAGCAGTCTTACAAAGTCACTCTTTCTTTTATCTGTATCTCGTATCTCGTATCTCGTATCTCGTGCCCCAGAACTATACCCCTTATACGAATTAACGTTCTGCCCAAGAAGCATGATCTCCTTGAACCCGCGCCCGGCCAGGCCGCGGACTTCTCGTATAATATCGCGCGGTTTTCTTGACCGCTCTCTTCCGCGAACATACGGAACAATACAATATGAGCAGTAATTATCACAGCCGCGAGCGATCGAAACGAACGCGTTCAGCCCATCCCCCCTGTACTCCGGCACCTTCTCCCGCCCACGCGATCCGATCTTCCGGACCGCGACGATCTTCTTTTTTGTACCCTGTATTTTTTCTATCAGCTTCGGAATGTCGCGCTCGTCATCCGGCCCACAGACAAAATCGACCAGTGGAACTTTTTTTATGATCTCTTCTTTCATCGCCTGGGCCATACAGCCAATAACGCCGACGACAACTTCCGGTCTCTTCTTCTTCAGATCACGCAGGCGCCAAACATTATTGATCGCGCGATCTTCGGCGTGCTTTCTGACCGAGCACGTATTGAAGAGAACAACGTCCGCCTTCTCGGGAGAATCCGCTGCCCGGTATCCCCGGTCGATGAGAAGCCCCTTGACGATCTCGGAATCCCGGACATTCATCTGACACCCAAACGTCCTGAGGTAAACCGAAGGACGTTTGGGTGTCAGATGCCCCCCGCGCTTAGATTTTGAGCCCTCTGCAAGAGGACGAGAAATCTGCGGGGGGCCAATATCGGCATTAGTCTGCTTTCTCATATAGGCTCACGAGTTCTTGTTTTTGTCTATGGCTCAATCTTTTGATTCTTCTTTCTGCCGCTAAAACGTTCTTGTAATAGCGATACTCCTTCGCATACACCAGCTCCACCGTGCCTCTCCCTCTCAAATACTTAGCCCCACGACTTCCACTGCTGCTATGCTCTTTAATCCTCTTTTCCAGATCGTGCGTATAGCCTGTACTGGCACATGGAGACGTTCCCCAGGGTACCATCCTTTTCATCTCTAAATCATTTATTTACCGATGGATATATCCCCGCCTTTCTGGGTTTGTAAGATCAGTATTTTGTTAAAAAATATTTTCGTTTACGATTATTTTTAAAATTGTTGTTTATGTAAGTTTTGAGTTTACATAACTTACGTAAATACAATGCGTTGCGTCATAATTTCTCTTGCTTTTTGTTCTAACTCCTGCTATCCTATAGGCGTATCTGTTGTATACGTTTTTTACAAAGGAGCGACGCATATGCCTATTATAAACCCACGCATTAGATTTATCGAGAAATTCCTTGAGAATTTTCATTCCGCGTTCTCAACAAAGCATCAAAGATCGATGTTCAGGGAATTCATGTACGCGATGTTTTCTGATTACAAACGGATGTCCCATTGCCGCCATTGCCAACAACACCGCGGTGAATTACCAAAAGCTCCAATTCTTTTTCTCCGAATCCGCATGGAGCACACAGAAATTAAATGATATCCGGCTGCGGATACTGCAATGTCAAAAAACAACCGGCGCGAATAAGAAAGGCGTCCTGGCCGTTGATGATACCGCCTGTCCTAAACCTTATGCCGAAAAGACCGAAGGCGCGCAGATACAATACTGCGGGTGCCTGGGCCGTCAAGAAAACGCCAATGTCGCCGTTGCCTCATGCTTCGTTTCAAATTCCAAGCACTTTCCGGTAAATTTCAAGTCATACCTGCCTATTACAACGCCAAACCCAAAAAATTTCAAATCCAAACTTGACTTAGCCAAAGAGCTTATCGACGATGCCGTTACTAAAGGGCTGCCTTTTTCTTCCGTTGTCGTAGACGCGTGGTATACGTCAACGGACTTGATCGAATTCACGGCCTCTAAAAAGAAACACCTTGTTGCCGAAGTCAAGATCAACCGCTCGATACTCTTGACGCATCCCGAGACAAAGCAATGGCGCTATATGAGAGGGGATATTATTATCCCGTTGATCAAAAAGTACTACGCGCATAAGCTTAAAAGCGTATCCGTCCCCGCGAAAGACGGAACAGATAAAAACATCTTAACCTATAGCTTTGAAACAAAACTCAAAGATTGCTTTATACCGGTTAAGGTCATTTTTATCTTCGATACATGGTCTTCTGCCGATGACACGGACGTTCATATCCTTATTACCACCGATACTCAAATGTCCGCGCGCGATGCCATATTGACCTATCTTTTACGCTGGGGCATTGAAGAATCGTTCCGGGAATTAAAAGACAGTTTTTGTTTTGACCAGTATCAGGTCCGCGATCAAAAACAGATCCAACGACATTGGATTATGGCATTTTTGGCATGGACCCTGACCTACTGGATAAAACAGAACGG
>JBDRSA010000027.1:0-7069 GCA_043825275.1 Candidatus Omnitrophota bacterium | reverse complement strand
ATAAACACGGCGAGAATAAGCATTTCGAATACATGTGAAATGAGCGCCTGGACCACATCCGCGATGACGAACGATTCGGTCGCTATCTTCATCGATTTCAGGATCCCGATATTCCCGCTGATTGCTGATAGCGAGCTAGCCGTAGTCTTCCTGAAAAAATTAAAAATGATCAGACCGATCAAAAGATAGATCGGATAATGGCTTATTGCGCTTTCGATGATCGCTGATCGTACCAGAAGTATCACCAAAAACATAAGAAGCGGTTCGAGTAAATACCAGCAGATACCCAAAAAACTCCCTTCATTCTTGAGCTTAAAATTTGTTATCGCAAGATGAAAACTCAAGCGCAGCACTTTCAGAAGATCGCCGATATCGCGCTTCCCCGCAGCTTTACGTCCCATGCCTCGTCTCTTATTTTGCGCCATTATAATTGCAACCGTTCACGCCGCGCGCGTCCTACGGCACAAGCCCATGCGCAGCCGATACCGCGCTATCCTTCCCCGCGACGGGTTAAAGTACCCCATCATAAGCCCCGGAAACTCCTCCCGCAGCGACCTAATCGCCTCATTAACACCGGCCATCTCGCGCGGGTCGCAGCGAATATTGAGATCTTGAAAATACCGTACGGGGTCATAGTTCATGTTTCTCCACTGCACCATATCGATACGGTATTTTCCAATGAGCTTTCGAAAAGCGCTCAACTCACTCTTTGTGTCGGTAAACCCCGGCATCGTGAGATAATTGATCGACACAAAGATCCCCTTCTTTTTCGCGATACGGATCGAACTGATAACGTCCTTGAACGCATACCCTTTCGGCCGGTAATACCGTGTATAAAAATCGGCCTGGGCGCTATTCAGGCTGACGCGGATGCTGTCGAGCCCCTCGTCACAGAGCTTCTCGATAACGTCGGGCTTGCTCGCGTTCGTATTGACATTTATAACCCCTTTTGAGGTCTTCTTCCGTATAAGAGCGATCGACTTGGCGAGCACATCACCGACAAGAAGCGGCTCCCCTTCGCACCCCTGGCCGAAACTTACGACAGGATCCCGGGTGTATTTTATATGGCTGAGCGCGATCTCAGAAACCTCTTCCGGCGACGGAATAAATGTTATTCTCGGCTGGGTCACCTGACATCGCTTCCGGGGCTGATACGAAATACACCCGGCGCAGAAAGCGTTGCAGGAGGGCGATGTCGGAAGCGGCGCCTCGTATTTCTTCAGAAAGAAATTTTTCGCCGCGGGGCAGCCGTAGGACAACGCGCATCCGGCAAGATGCCGGATAAGCCTGTTTCCGGGAAATAGCTTCCTGCTTGATCCGGCGGATGCCGCTACCGCGTTCATATCGACACAGCGCAGGTCCTGACGGCGCTCCCGATCAACGCGGACAGAGGCGACATAAAACTCACCCCTCCAGAGCGCTACCGCCGCATAGGAAAAAAGGGGGAGCATCTTTGGTCTTCCAATCTCACGGTATGCGCTCGAGGCGGTAACGGTATATCCGGGGGAAACAAAAGCGGCGATAGCGAAACATGGTTCTCTCTTCTTGGAATACGGATCGCGGTCGATCCTAACGAACTTTCCGAGCTCACGATCATATCCGACCGGGGCTCTCCCCGGCAGAACAAAAAGTTCGCTGCCGTGGGGTACCTTCACAAGCCGTTCGGCGGATAAGCGAAAGAAATGGCTCCCCTTCATACCCGCCGCCTCTATAGAAGGAAGGCTGAATATTTTCCCGTTTGTGCCCGCGAAGAGCAGCTGTGGATCTTCTCGGCTCATGATCTCCCGGAACACGCTCCCGTCAAACCGCGTCCTCCCGTTCCATTATTTTCCCCGCAGGCTCAGGACCCATTCGATCTTCCCGGCCAGCTCATCCGACGATATCGGCTTCGAGATATAGTATTCGCCCGACATTTCGCTCGATCTGATCTTTGAGGCGTCGTCGTCGATCGCTGAGAGCATGATAACGGGGATCGGCATCGTCTCCCGGATCTTCTTCAGGGATTCGAGCGTTTCAAATCCGTCCATCACGGGCATCCGGATATCAAGCAGTATTGCATCGGGTTTTTCCCGTTTCGCGGCCTCAACGCCTTCCTCACCGTTATGCGCCATAACGACGGTAAATTTGCCTGACAATTCAAGATTCATCTTTACCAGGTCGCAGAACGCTTTTTCATCGTCGATCAGCAGGATCTTTATTCTTTCCATCGCCAGCCTCTCTCTTTGCGTTACAGCTCCACGATCACCCGCACGCCGCTTTTATCCTTTTTATTCTCTACCGTTATCGTCCCGCTGTGCCCCTCGACAATGCTCTTGACGATCGACAGCCCCAGGCCGGTCCCCTTACCGACATCTTTGGTGGTAAAGAACGGGTCGAACAGTTTTCCCAGGATGCTCTCGGAAATGCCGCCGCCGGCATCCTCAACAATAACGAGGATTTTGTCGCCGCTACCGCGGTCTTTACGCTTCGAGATTATCTTCATCGTTCCGCCGCTCGGCATTGCCTGGATCGCGTTCATAAAAAGATTGATAAAGACCTGCTGGATCCGGTTCCTGTCAAGCTTCACCCTTGGCAGGCCCTCGCCTATCTCTTTGTGGACGGTAACTCTGTTCGCCTTCATATTCGGTTCCACCAGAAGCAGGCACTGCTCAATGATCGAGTTTACATCCTCCGGCCGGATCTCCATGTTCGAGGCTCTCGAGAAATCCGACAGATCGTGAATGATCCCGGTAGCGCGCTTCGCGGCGTCCCGCATGGCGTTCAGGACAAAAAGCATATCATTCTCGGGGTCCTTGATCCTTTTGTAAAAAAAATCGATCCCCTGCTGCAGCACCGCCAGAGGATTCTTCACCTCATGAGCGACGCCGCTGGCGAGCCTGCCGACGATCTCCATCTTCTCGGTCTGTATCAGCTGATCCTGAGCGCTCTTAAGCGATTCATACGCCCTTCTGAGAGCGATCTCTTTCTCTCTAAGCTCGGTAATGTCGTTATAGATAGTGATAAAGAACCCTTTCTTGGTGCTGTAGGCGGAGACGGAATACCACCGGTCGAGATTACTCAGATATTGCTCGAACTTGACCTCTTTGCCGGACGTGGCGACCTTCCCGTAAAAATCGATCCAGTTGAACATCGAATGCTTGATCCAGGGAAATACCTCAGTAACCCTCTGGCCGATGATCTTCTCTTTGCTGAGGCCGATCAGCCGTTCGAACGACCTGTTTACATCGAGAAAAACATAATCGACGGGGTTTCCCTCGCTGTCTGAGAGGATCTTGTGGTACGCGACGCCGCTGAGCATATTCTGAAAAACAGAGTGATGTTCGTTTTCGACCGCCGATGATATCGATTCGGCGAGGGCGCCGATCAGTCCGGCTCCGGATTCTCCGATGATCTCCTGTCCGGTGGTTCTTCTCGCGAGTAGGTCTTCCTCGCTCAAACGGCCACCCGAAAAATTGATTATCGTATCAACCCCGCTTTTTTCGAGAAACTGCGCGCTGCTTGATCCCGTCGGAATTCCCAAGGTTTTGGCCAGGCGTATGCCGGGCGAGGCGTCATCCGGATCGACAACGCCGGCAATGATAACTTCGTCGCTTTTATTCAGTGAGTGGATGATCTTGAGCGCTTCTTCGTCCGCGCCGATGATCAGTACGGTATATGCTCTTTTCTTCCCCATAGACCTTCTCACGTCAGTGCCGATGCGGCGCCGGCCACCTTCCGCATGATCTCGCCGGCGGGAACCTGTTCGCTATACCGCCTGATCGAACGGCGCTGCCGCGCCGCCTTCTCGATCCTCACCGGGCCCCCTAGTCTCTGCCGCACGACTTAGTCATGCGCGATAGTTTCCCGCGGACCGACGGCGTTATCTGTCCGGGCTCAAGCCGCCATTCCCAGTTCCCGCTCGTCGTCGCGGGAACGTTCATCCTTGATCCCTCGCCGAGCCCCAGTATGTCCTGCATCGGAGTGATCGCGATGTCCGCGGGCGAGCCCATCGCCATCCGTATCATCTCCCAGGGCAGGTCCTTATCCGGCACTGCGCGCTTAACGGCGCGGAGAAACCGCTCTTTTTCGTGGCCGGCGGCTTCCCGGTCGAGCCATCCGCGGACAGTATTATTGTCATGTGTTCCGGTATAGACGACACAATTCTTCGGGAGGTTTTGAGGCAAATACGGGTGATCCGGATTATCCTCACCGAACGCGAAAATAAGGATCTTCATATTGGGAAACTTAAACTTGCGTATTACCCGCCGTACTTCATCGGTGATGATCCCGAGGTCCTCGGCGATGATCGGTATTTTGGGAAACCGTTTGAGAAGCATGGTAAAGAATTCATCCGCGGGCGCCGTATCCCACTGTCCGTTTATCGCGGTCTTCTCGTGAGCGGGGATCTCCCAGAAATCAACAAATCCCCTGAAATGGTCTACGCGAACAATGTCGAACGATCCCAGCATATGTTCCATCCGCCGGAACCACCAGCGATACCCGGTCCTCTTCAACGCGTCCCAGCGGTATATGGGGTTCCCCCAGCGCTGGCCCGTCGCGCTGAAATAATCGGGCGGAACGCCGGCGACAACCGTCGGTCTCTTCTCATCGTCGAGCTTAAAAAACTCCGGATGCGCCCAGACATCGGCGCTGTCGTAACTGACATAAATGGGGATATCCCCGATGATCCGCACCTTCTTCGCGTTGGCGTATTTCTTAAGCGCCGACCATTGGCTGAAGAAAATATACTGGATAAATTTTTCCCTTTCGACCGGTTCGGCGAGCTCCTTGGCGGCTCCCGCCAGCGCGTCGTCATGCCGATCACGGTATTCCGCCGGCCATTCATTCCAGGCGACTTCGTCGAACCGCGTCTTCAGCGAAACGAACAACGCGTAATCGTCAAGCCACGCCAGATGCTCTTTGCAGAATTTCTTATACGCGGCATTCTTTGTTCTTTTCCGAAACGTTCCGAACGCTTTCAGTAAGAGCTCCCGTTTAAAAGGGATAACGGCGCTGTAATCAACGCGGTCGGGGGGCCCCGATATTGTCATCGCATCCTTTTTTAAAATGAGGCCTTCAGACACAAGCCCATCAGGGTCAATCAGCAAAGGATTCCCCGCAAACGAGGAGATGCTGCTGTAAGGAGAATTGCTCGAGATAGGGTCGGTCGGATTTAAAGGAAGGATCTGCCAGTATTTCTGCTTCGTCTTCGACAAGAAATCGGCGAACGCGTACGCGCCGCCGCCCAGGCCGCCGATCCCGTACGGCGACGGAAGGGACGTAATATGCAACAGCACTCCGCTGCCCCGCTCCATCATTGATCATCCGTTATTTTTTTGGACGCCCGTCACTGACGATCTTCGAGGAAAAGTCTTTTTCGTCGTAGATCTCCCCGAAGAGCTCTTCGAGCACATCTTCCATCGTTAAGATGCCGATATTCTGTTTCTTCTTGTTCCTGACAACAAAGAGATGCTGGTGATACGCCTGGAATTTCTCCAAAAGGCCGTCGGCCTTCTCCGACTCATCGACGAAGATCGGTCTCGTCATGAACTCTTTTACGCGGGCGCTATAATTATCCTTCGCGATCTCCCGCAACAGGATCCGGTGCTGGCATACGCCGATGATATTCGACCGGTCGGCCTCAAAGACCGCGATCCTGCTGTACGGAGAATCGATAATATGACTTTTGACGTCCGCGAGCGTACTGGCGCTCTCCAGAGCGAAGATACTCTCGATCGGCTTCATCATCTGTGACGCCCTGAGATCATTCAGCTTGAAGACCCTGTTGCAGAGCGTTTCTTCGTCGGTCTCAACGGTCCCGGCGTCCCTGCCGAGCCTGAGCATGATCTTGATCTCGTCTTCGGTCACCTTGGGGAATTTTGAACCGCTCCTGAAGGGCCTGGTCAACAACGACAGCACCATAACCACCGGCCTGGATACCAACATCAGACCGATCAGAGGGCGCGCGCTCATAAGCGATACGGCGACCTTATGATGCTCCCCGATCGCTTTCGGAATGACTTCCGATATGACAATGATCGCGAATGTCAGCACCGCCGAAGTAATGCCGAGCCATTGGCTTCCGAACATCTGCGCCACCCTGTTTCCAACAAAGATAGAGCCGATAATATTAATGGAGTTGTTCAGAATAACGATGGTCGCGACGGCGTGATGAATATTCTCTTTGACATAAAGGACCTTCTCGGCGCCTTTCCGTTTCCCCTCGACGAGCACTCTCGCTTTTATCAACGGAAGGCTCAGCATCGCCGCCTCGGTCATCGAACAGACCGCCGAGATCAGGAGAACGCTTGTTATCAAAATAGCTAATGAAAACATTATCCCTCGTCAGATTAATTGTGCCAAACTTTCGTTCCGGCAGAATTAATTTCATAGCGTTGTTTACACGGTCAAATATTTAAAAAGAAAAATCGTACTGTTTACATTCGTTTTGAAGTCAAACAACTTCCTTTATGAATTCTCAACATCTATGCAGTATATCGATATTATCACAGCAACCGGAAAAATAGAAGTGCTTTTTTGCCGCATAAACTACCGTTTACTTGCTGGAACCGGAACTCGATTGGTAGCCCGCAATACTTTATATATAAAAAAATGCTAAAGAGCGAAGTTCCTTCTGAAGACTTCAGCGAATACACACCATACGCAGTATGCTGAAAGCTCAAGAACTTTTCGCGCTCCGATAGACGAGTTGCAAAAAAGATTGCTTAAATGAGACATTTGTTTTAGTTTATAGGCAGTTATTCTTTCTCTTTTACCAGCTGTAGGTCCTCACCGGGATCTAATTTGTATAAGATCAGCTTAGGGTTTCCCGGTATCGTATGAACCTTTGTCAGGCCAATATGCGTTTTCCGATCTTCAAGAAGAAGTCCGATATGAGGCCCCTGTTTTCGCGCCTCTCTGCCGTCTACGACGACATAATCAATTTTTCTCTCCCGCAAAAGCGCGATGAAGATTTCGTAGTTTCCGTTAGCGTTGAGTTTTTCGATACAACGACCTCCGGCGTACCATGCGACGAAAGGGATAGGCGCATAAATCCTGCTATTGTTTATGCCTTCGATATTTGCTTTCA
>JBDRSA010000026.1:0-6594 GCA_043825275.1 Candidatus Omnitrophota bacterium | reverse complement strand
TGTAGGCGAATAAGTCCGACGTAGAATTTCACACTTTACGAGTCGGATTCAGGTATATAAAAACAAACATTTTCCGTATACCGACGAGTAAAGTGTATGAAATTCAAGGAGGAATTCTTGCCGTAATATTTTACGGTGAGCCGAAAAGGCCTCGATACCCCCTTTAGGGGGATCGATGAAATTAATTGTTAAAAAGCGAGTTATTTCTGGAGCTGAACTATTCGACTGTAAACTCGACTGTAAATAACACTTTGATATCGGCTTCTATAATGCTATAATGACAGCTATAAAATGTCTGCAAATCATTTTCAAAAAGAGCTGTTCGAGGATTTCGAAAACCAGCGAAAGCCTTCCCTGAGAAGGTTTCAGGCGATCGTTCCACTCGCTTCGTCGGTCAACATTCCGGTTGAGCGGATCGTCTTTGCGGGCATCGGTGTCATAATGGCGATGGTTGTGATGTTCGCCCTTGGCGTCGAAAAGGGGAAGACCGCGGCGGTCCGAGAGGTACAGGAGCCCGAAAAGCCCGCTCGTGCCGCGGAATCGGTTGTCGTGATGCCGGAGCCGCGGCTTAAGCCTGTTATCGAGATCGGGGTTCTCGAGCCGAACCAAGCCGATACGACGCCGGTGGACAAACCCGGAACGCCTGAGCCGCTCTATACGATCCAGGCCGTGACTTTTAAAACACGGAGCGCGGCAAACAGGGCCATAAAAAGCCTTGAGAACGACGGATATCAGCCTTATGTTAAGGCATCGGGGGATTACCTCCAGGTTTGTGTGGGCCGGTACCCGACAAAGCAAGAAGCCGAAAATGACCGGGCCAAGCTTCTTAAGACATTCGGTGATTGCTACATAAAAAAAGTCGATCAATAACATAGACAGTACCTACAGGTGAGGCGATGGGCAATGACACAGCATCCAAGCTTAAAGTCATCGGATAATGACAAAAAACAGCGATCGGTCCTAAAAAGATTTGAGCGCCTTCGGCATCTCCACGAAAAGGGTAAGTGGAACGACGGCGATTCGATCTTTGGTATGCAAAAGATCAAGATCGTAAAGTTTAAGATCAAGAAAGAAAAAGCCGCGGCTGAAGAAACTCCAGCCGAAGGCGCCGAAGCTACCCCCGCCGCGGCAACAGGGGCGGGCGCCGGGGCCGAAAAACAGAAGCCCACAAAAGAGGCTCCGAAGAAAAAATAGAGCCGGATTCCACGCTTTTTATGGACTTTACGCGCTATGATAACAGTTGACGATTTCAAAAAACTTCCTCTACGGATCGCGACGATAAAAAAAGCCGATGATCACCCGGACGCCGATAGATTGTACGTCCTTACGATCGATCTCGGGAACGAAGAGCGTACGATCGTAGCGGGGATCAAGAAATCGTACGAAAAAAGTCAACTTGTCGGGAAAAAGATCGCGGTAATTACGAACCTTGAGCCCGCGACCATCCGTGGCGTGATATCAAACGGTATGCTTCTTGCGGCGAACGGGGAGAGCGACATCGCGATCATGGTCCCTGAAAAAAATGTTGAAACAGGTTGTGTGGTGCGATGAGGTCGATCACCGCTCTGCGAGCGCGCCAGATCGATCTCGCCGCGCAGAAGATCGGGATCCCGTCGATCGTCCTGATGGAGAACGCCGGCCGGGAAGTCGCTGATACAGCGCTCAAGTCTTTTCGCGACGCGGCAAAAAGGTCGGTCTGCGTATTCTGCGGCAAGGGCAACAACGGCGGCGACGGCTTTGTGTGCGCCCGGTACCTGATGAACGCGGGCGCGAAGGTTTCTGTTTACGTGCTGGGATCAACGGACGCTTTCAAGAAGGACCCGCTTATCAACCTCAGTATTCTGAAAAAAATAGAAGCTCGGATACATTTTCTTCGCGACAAAAAAGACGTCAGGAAGGCGTCGCGAAAAATGGCGCATGATCTGATTATTGACGCTATTTTTGGCGTAGGCTTCAGCGGAATGGTCGAAGGGTTGGCCTTTCATAGTATCGACCTCATCAACAGAACGGACGTTCCCGTCATTTCCGTTGATGTGCCGTCCGGGCTGAACGCTACTACGGGAGTGGTGGGCAATATATGCGTTCGTGCCGATACAACGGTAACGTTCGGACTGCCGAAGCAAGGCCTTACAATAAATGACGGCCCGCGGTTTGCGGGAGAAGTGATCGTCAAGGACATCGGTTTTCCCCGAGGTCTTTTACAATGACCGGACTGAGCGCCCCGTTATGAAAACGATCCCCGTACGGCTGAAAGAACGTTCGTATTCGATCTACGTCTCCGGACGCCTGCTTGAGCGGGCGGGATCGCTGCTGAAATCTCTCTCTATCGGCAAAGACGCCGTTATCATAACGAACAAAAAAATATCCGGGCTTTTCGGCGGGTCTTTGTCGAGGTCACTGGAGAAAAGCGGATTTTCCGTTCGATCGTTCTTTGTCCCTGACAGCGAGACCGCCAAATCGGAGCGCGTCGCCCGGTCTTTGTTCACTAGGATCAGCGAATACAACAAAAAACGATCCCTTTTTATCGTGGCTCTCGGCGGCGGCGTTGTCGGCGATCTCGCCGGATTTGTCGCCAGCGTCTACCGGCGCGGCATTCCCTACATACAGGCCCCGACAACATTCCTCGCGCAGATCGACTCGAGCATCGGAGGAAAAGTCGCGATCGACCTGCCGGCCGCGAAGAATCTTATCGGCTCATTCTATCAGCCGAAGCTCGTTCTTTCGGACCCCTCGCTCCTCAAGTTCCTCCCCAAACGGCAGTTTGCGAGCGGGCTTTCGGAGCTGATCAAATATGGCGTGATCAAAGACAGGAGATTGTTCGGGTACATCGAGCGCAATTATCTGAAGATCTCGCGATGTGACAAGCGGGCCCTTGAATATGTTATCGGCCGCGCGGCGGCCATAAAAGCGTCTGTTGTTGAGCGAGACGAATACGACCGGAAAGATCTCCGCGTGATCCTGAATTACGGCCACACGATCGGGCATGCTATAGAAGCCGCGTCAAAATACGGACGCGCCTATACGCACGGTGAAGCGGTCGCCGTCGGGATGGTTGTCGCGAACGAGATGGCTGTCAGGCTCTGTCTTCTCCGGGAAAAAGAAGCGGCCCGGATCAAGGCCTTGCTGGAGAACGTCGGGCTCCCGACGACCATTGGAAAAGGCCTCTCTCTCGACAGGATAATCAGCGCGCATTACAGCGATAAAAAATTTGTCGGGAAGACAAATAAGTTCGTACTTCCCACCGCTATCGGCAGTGTCAAGGTGTTATCAAACGTTCCGGTCAGCGTTATCCGCGGCTCTCTGAAAAAGCGGTACTCATCATGATCCACAAAATATCGGTTGCGACACGGGCCAGATCCGAGTTTATTGACATAACCGCGAAGATCGACTCGGCGGTGCGAAACTCGAAGATCTCGAGCGGATTCTGCTTTGTCTATGTTCCGCACACGACAGCCGCTGTCACCGTAAACGAAAACGCCGACGCGAGCGTCCGCGCGGATATTATCAAGGCGCTTGACAGAGCGATCCCGATCGAGGCGGGCTATCGGCACTCCGAAGGCAACTCCGCCGCGCACGTAAAGTCATCGATCGTCGGCAGCGGAATAACGCTCATTGTCGAAGAGGGCTCGCTGGTCCTCGGCGCCTGGCAGGGAGTATACTTCTGTGAATTCGACGGTCCGCGGCAGAGGACCGTTCTGATAAAAGTAACCGAAACAAAACCGTGACATTAGCCGGAGGTAGAGAATGGAGCTGAGACTTTTTCAAAAGCAGGACGCCGAAAGCGCAAAGAGGTTGATACTTTCCGTCCTTGCTCAAGAGTACCCGTTCGACAAATCCGCGTATTCCGACAGCGATCTCGATAAGATCGAACAGGTGTATTCGGGGGAAAGAAACTCGTTCTTCGTCGTCGAAGAAGGCGGCGCGATCGTCGGCACCGCCGGCGTCAAAGAAGATTCGAAAGACGCGGCGCTCCTCAGAAGGCTCTTCGTTGACGCTTCGTACCGACGGAGAGGGTTCGGTTCCGGACTCCTCAAGAAAGCGATGAGCTTCTGCAGGGAAAAGGGGTACAAGCAGATGATCTTTAACTGCACCGGCAGGATGACCGACGCGATGAATCTCTGCAAAAATTCAGGATTTAAAGAGACCGAAGAGATCGAGATGGGCGGTTTTAAGATCCACCGGCTTTCGATCGATCTCTAACCGCTAAACTCTTATGACCTTCAAGACATCGTTACGGGTCAGATACCAGGAAACAGACGCGATGGGAGCAGCGTATTACGCCAACCATTTTGTCTGGTTCGAGATCGCCAGGACCGAGTATCTTCGATCGGTCGGCCTCTCGTACCGTCAGATCGAAGAACAAGGATCTCAAAAATCTACTTTTATCTAAGATCGAGGGCGATCGACTCGCCGTCGCGCTCGAGAATAACCCTATTTTCAAGTATCAGCACTACCGTAGCTCCGTTGATCGCGTCTCCGACGGAAACAGTCGCGTCGTTCACGATCGCCAGAGGCTTCTGGGCGGCGTACATTATTCCGTTCAGGGCAAAATCATTTCCGGCTGATCGGTAAACCGGAAAATCGGCGCCTGCGGCGGAGCTGCTTTCCCCGCCCCCGGAGCGCGAGTCGTTCTTCGCGGGAATGCCGAAATCACCCTCGAGCCAACCGTGATCGATCTCGAGCGGCTCCTCAAGCGCTTTCCCGGCAGCGCCTGCCTGTTCAGAAACGGGGGACCGGATAACCTCATGAACGGCAGCGCTATGAGTAGCGGCTGACGAGGCGGGGTTGAGCGCCCGAAGACTGATCGTCGAGACCGCGATAAGAATGACGCCGGACGCCGCGGCCACGGATACTCGCAGTTTTCGCTTCGGACTTCCGCGGTACGGCCCCTCAAATTCCGGCATAATTCGGGGATAGGTCTTCGTATGCTCTCTATTTTTCTCGGCTCTTTTCAGAGCGTCGGTTATAATGCTCATCGTATTCTTTTCCCCTCTATTTCGCCGATGCTCCGCTCCACCATGGGAAGAGTGACAGTTCTCGTCCCCTCAGCGTACGCGGCAAGAAGGGCTTTATCGCACACCAGGTTTATGAGGCGGGGGACACCGCCGGAAAACTTATAGATACTACCGATCGCTTCTTCGGAGAACGCAAGCCGTCCGTCCGATCCGGCTACCTTGATCCTGTGGTACACGTACTTATCTATCTCATCGCGCTCGAGCGGCGTTATGTGGAGCTTTACGGCCAGCCGCTGCTTGAGCTGTCTGAGCTCGGGTGAATTAAGTTTTTCGTCAAGCTCAACCTGACCGACCAGGATTATCTGAAAAAGTTTCTCTTTTTCCGTTTCCAGGTTTGAGAGGAGACGGATCTCCTCCAGGGTCTTCGGCTTGAGGTTCTGCGCTTCATCTATTATAAGGACAACATCGTTACCCTTCGTAAGCTCTTCGATCAAAAACTCATTTAGTTGCCGTATTAAAGCGTACTTATTCTTCTTCTTTACCGTGAGCCCAAAATCTTCAATGATCCCCTGAAGGAGCTGCAACTCGGGAAGCGTCGAATTAAAAATAAAAGCCGATTTCGAGTTTGAATCAAGCCGGTTCAGCAGAGCTTTGCAGAGGGTCGTCTTTCCGGCGCCGATCTCTCCGGTGATCGCCAGGAATCCTTTTTTCTCTTTGATGCCGTACAGGAGACTGGTGAAGGCCTCCTGGTGCACTCTGCTCATGAAGAGATAGCTGGGGTCGCTGGTAACGCTGAACGGGTTCTCTTTTAAGTTGAAAAACTCATTATACATTTCGCCGCCTCGCTTGCCAATAGTAGACATCCCTTTCTGAATCAAGCCAAGCGATATTCAGAAGCCGGTAATTCAGACTCGACCCGGCCAAAAGCGAGATTTTTCTTGCAAAGTAATTCATTATTATGTATACTTTCATTAACAATTTCGGAGGACACGATGTGGAACGGGATTGACAGAAGGCGATTTCCTCGAGCGAACTATGGCTGCCTGATCACGATAAAGCGAAGGCTTACATCAAAATCTATTTCGACAACAACTGAAAATATCGGCGCCGGAGGGATCTGTGTGATCATCAAGGATAATCTCGGGCTCTTTCAGGGGGTCGATGTTGAGATAAACCTTGAAGACAACAGGCCGCCGATCCGTTGCGGCGGTACGGTGGTCTGGCTCGTAAAGAAAAGCGACCCCAAAAAGAAAGGTTCGCACGTACTTGATACCGGTATCGAGTTTATCGATGTTCGCCCCGAAGACGTAGACAGGATCACCGTTGTCGTCGATAAAATACTGGGAAACGAAAAATAGAATTTCGTTTGAAGCGCTTGACAAAGCATATCCCGTATGCTATACTTCACAAGTAAGTAATAGAAAAATATAACAAGTGAGGAGGGGGTGAATAATAAAAAATGAAAGAGATGATGAGAGGATTAATCGTTTGCATAGCAGTACTTTTGGTCGTTAGCGTATTCACCGCACAGAGCTATGCCCAGGATCCCGCGAAAAAGTTGGGCAGAGGTTTGGCCAACGTTTTGACCGGCTGGATCGAGTTACCGAAGAACATTTACGACACAAGTGTCGAAGATAAT
>JBDRSA010000025.1:0-42583 GCA_043825275.1 Candidatus Omnitrophota bacterium | reverse complement strand
CACTTTTTCAAAGAGGTTCACCCGTTGGGTCGTAACGCGCAGCTCTTCCCGGATCGCCGCAAGCTGTTTTCCGAGGATAAGGCGCCGTTCCTTCAGCGTGATCATATCCTTCACCGCGCGTATACCGAAAGCGGCCCAGAGCGGATACCGTACGGCGTCGTACGCTTCTTCTTTGAACTCGATCCGCTCAAACACCGGGATATCGACGCCTGCAATATTTCCTTCTGAAGTAACGACCTCCTTAAGCGCGATCAGCTCGCCGATCTTGATATCTTCGGCGAAGACACCGGCCCATTCTTTGACCTTTGTAAGAAGCGAGGCGATCTCCGAATCGACATCTTCGATCTGGTGATGGATCTTGGCGATCTCAAGCTGGAGATGCTGCTTCTTCAAAAGTAATGTCGGCAGGTATCGCCGGAACCGCTTCAGCGCGTCCTTCTGCTTCTTCAGTTCGTTCTTGGTGAGTTTCAGTTTTGCCATGGCTTATACTTTGTCATTGCAAATTTCTATCCTATCCCGTCATTGCGAGCGAACAAAGAGAGCGAAGCAATCTCCCGAGCGCCATGTCCGCCTCTGGTGGAAAGCGAGGGTCTTATTTGATAATTCTGACTGAGTGCTTCGTCGCTATCGCTCCTCGCAAAGACATGTATAGCGCATACCCTCTTTTGCTTATCCTACACCTTTGTCTGTTTCGGCCAGAATTTTTCGATCAGCTCGCTGCGGAAACTCGTCTCATGGGTGTCAAAACAATCAGCCAGTATCTTCCAACCGTTATCGAGCGCTCGTTCCAGCGGAATGTTTACTTTCAGGTCCATCATCTGGTCCTCGAAGAGCGCGCCGTACTTCAGGAGTTTTTTGTCCCACTCGCTCATCCTGAAGCCCATCGACCGCTTCTCCTCGGTTTCATGGTACTGCGCGTAGAGCTGGATCATGCCGTCCATGATCGCCCGGTGGTCCTCGCGCGAATCCTTATTGACGAGCTGTTTGAGACGGCTTAAAGACCCGAACGGTTCGATACGGCCGTTGCGGAGATAGAACTGCCCCTCGGTGATATAGCCGGTATTGTCCGGCACCGGATGCGTTACGTCGTCGCCGGGCATCGTCGTGACCGCGAGCGTCGTGAGCGACCCGGCCCCTTCGAAATCGACTGCCTTCTCATAGCGCGCGGCGAGCTGGCTGTAAAGATCGCCCGGATAGCCGCGGTTGGAGGGAACCTGCTCCATCGTGATCGCGATCTCTTTCAGCGCGTCGGCGAAGTTCGTCATGTCGGTCAGAAGGACAAGAACGCGTTTTCCCCGCAGCGCGAAACTCTCCGCGACCGCCAATGCCAGATCCGGCACCATGAGCCCTTCGACGATGGGGTCGCTTGCGGTATGGACGAAGAAAATCGTCCGATTCAGGGCGCCGCCTTTTTCAAGCGCGTCCTTGAAGAAGAGGTACTGGTCAAACTTGAGCCCGATGCCGCCCAGGACGATCAGGTCGACTTCCGCCTGCAGAGCGATCCTGGCGAGGACCTCGTTGTACGGCTCACCCGACACGCTGAAGATCGGAAGCTTCTGCGATTCGACGAGCGAATTAAAAACGTCGATCATCGGGATATTGGTACGGATCATCCTGCTGGGGATGATGCGCTTGGCGGGATTGACCGCGGGGCCCGCGATCTCGATCATGTTCTCGGTGATCGCGGGGCCTTTGTCGCGCGGTATGCCGCTGCCGTTAAAGATCCTGCCGAGCATGTTCTCGGAGAACCCGACCATCATGGGGCGCCCTAGAAACCGTACTTCGTCACCCGTCGAGATGCCGCGGCTTCCGGCGAACGCCTGAAGGTACACCGTGTCGCCATCCATGCGGATCACCTGGGCGAGCGACGTCTCGCGCTTCGTTGCGATCTCGGCGAGCTCTTCATACGCCACGCCGCTTGCGCGCACCGTGACGACGTTACCGACGATACTTAATATCTTTGTGCACACTTTCCTCATGAGATCACCTCGGGACCCAGGAGGTTATCGATCTTTAACTCTTGCTTTTTAAACTCATCCGATCCCCACGGCTTATAGTTCCAGTCTATGAAACCGTGCCGTAAACTGTAGAAGTATTTACGCGCGTCATCCTTTTCCGGAAACGTGAAACTTTTGCGCAGAACATCGATGACTTTTTTGAAGACGTACTTCTGGCGGTCAGCAACCGTCGCCGCGTCGACCGGGTCGAAGCCGTTCTGCTGGAGATACACATCGTCAAGGAACTGCGACTTCAGATAGACTATAAAATCATCGATCGAGGTCCCCTCTTCGCCGACAACCTTCATCATCTGGCCGGCCTCTTCCCCTTTAAAAAGAACATCACGCGCCGTATCGACGAGATCCTGGTCAATAAATCCTTTATATTTGCTCCAGCTCTCAAGCGGAGATATTGACGGGAATTTCCGCGCGTTCGAACGGTCACGCGACAACCCGTGGAATGCGCCGACGACTTTCAGCGTCCCTTGCGTCACCGGTTCCTCGAAATTACCACCGGCGGGACTGACCGTTCCGCCGATCGTAAGGCTGCCGATATCTCCCGAATGCAAAAGCACCCTTCCCGAGCGCTCGTAGAAATTGGCGATCCGGCTCTCGAGGTACGCCGGGTACGCCTCCTCGCCCGGGATCTCCTCAAGGCGCCCGGATATCTCGCGCATCGCCTGCGCCCAGCGGCTCGTTGAGTCGGCAAGAAGAAGGATATTGAGCCCCATCTGGCGGTAATATTCGGCAATCGTCGTACCGGTGTAGACCGACGATTCACGCGCGGCGACCGGCATCGATGAGGTATTGCATATGATGATCGTCCGCTCCATCAGCGAGCGCCCCGTACGGGGGTCCTGAATATGGGGAAATTCCCGTAAGGTTTCGACGACCTCTCCGGCGCGCTCGCCGCAGGCGGCGATGATAACGATATCGATCTCCGCATGGCGGCTCGTTATCTGCTGAAGGACCGTCTTGCCGGCGCCAAACGGCCCGGGGATACAGTATGTCCCGCCTTTTACGATCGGAAAGAGCGTATCAATGACGCGTATCTTCGTCACTAAGGGTTCCGCCGGCGGGAGTTTCTCCCGGTAGGCGTCGATCGGAAGCTTGACCGGCCAGTTGAAGGCCATCGTGATGTCATGCTTATTCCCTTTCCCGTCGCGAAGGACCGCGATCGTGTGACTGACCGCGTAGGTACCTTTCGTGACGATATTCTCGACGGTGAGCTCCCCCTTAAAATAGAATGGCGCCATGATCTTGTGCTTGAAGATCCCTTCGGGCACCTGGCCGAGGAAGCTGCCGCCTTTGACGATGCCGCCAATTTTCGCGAGCGGCTCGAATTCCCACTCCTTCTCAAAGGATATGGCATCGCGCTCCACGCCGATTGGCAGGAAGAACCCGAACTCCTCGGCGAGCTCAGGCAGCGGGTTCTGAAGGCCGTCGTAGATCTGAGAAAGAAGCCCCGGCCCCAGCTGCACCGAGAGCATCTCGCCGGTAAATTCGACGGTGTCGCCGATCTTGATCCCTTTGGTGTATTCGAAGACCTGCATGAAGGCGATGTCGCCGCGGATCTTGATGACCTCGGCCTTCATCTTCCGGCCGCCTTTCATGACGTAGCCGACCTCGTTCTGGATTATATCACCGTCGATCTTTACGCTGATCATGTTCCCGGTGATCGATACGATTCTGCCGCGACGTTCACTCATAATGCTACCTCACACACTTTTGAAAACGCGTTGATCCCCTTCGTTTGTTCGAATCCGGCCAACCGCGTCAGGATCTTGATCTTCAGATAATAGATGATCAGCCACTGGAGGTCAAAATGGTATTCCCGTTCCTTCTCGTCCAAAAAATCCCACCGCGAGCGCTCGAAACGCCGCTCCATCGCGAGCGGCGTCTCTTTCGCGTAGATCTCCCGCGCCGTTTCCGATATATTCGCTTTGCTTTGCGCCTTCAGAAGCGGATGCGCGTCGGCAAGCTCGGCGCGCGCGTTCGTGTCGAACTCTTTCCACGCCTTAAGGAGCTCCGTTGCCGCTTGTTCCATCGAAAAGCCGCTCATCCGGGCCTGCGCGAGCGCAGCCATATCCGGAAGGCTCAGCCACTTTTCGCACTCGGCGAGAAACTCTTCTTCCGACGGAAAATTCGCCGCGGCGAACGCCAGATACGGCATCGACGCGACCAGATAATAGTACTTATTCGCCATTGCCGGCGGCTCCCGCTATGATCCGGGCGACCTTCGGGTTTAAGAACCGTATAAATGTCTCGGTGACCGCCTCGTCGGTAAAATCGTAGTAGAAGTTCTTGTCCTTCTCGCCCACACGGAATCCCTGCTCGAGGCCCGAGGCCGCTTTCAGGGTAACGCCTTTTCGCAGGGTGTCCTTCAGCGACTTCATCAGGGCCTTTTCAAGCGCATCCTTATCTTTTTCGCTCAAGAGGATCTCGAGATCGACATCCTTCTCTTTCGCGAAACTCTCAACGACCTTGATGAGTACCTGGTGAAGGTTGTCGCCTGAAAGCTCTTTTGAGACCTCTTCTTTAACGACCGCGTCAAAAAGCTCGATGATCTTCCCGCGCAGCGACAAAAGCACGTCGCGCGACGCCTGCCTGAGCGCGTGCTTCGCGCTCTCTTCAAGTCGTTCGGCCTCAAGCTTCGCCTGTTCGACAGCGGCTGCCTTTTCGCGGTGAGCATTGTCGACGATCTCCTTCGCCTGCCGCTTGGCGTCGGCGATAATATCGCCGGACCGCTTCTCGGCGGCGGCAACGCCGTCTGATTTTATTTTTTCGATCAATGTGTTCAGTTCCATGGTCATGGGTAACTCCTTGTGGTTTACGGTACTCTGCTTAAAAGTGTTGTCATTGCGAGCGAAGCGAAGCAATCTCCCGAGCGCAGCGAGGGTCTTTTTGATAATTCTGACTGAGATTGCTTCGTCGTCGGCCACCTTCGGTGTCGAGACTCCTCGCAATGACGAAAAAAGATTCAGCCACTTCTTCCCCTCTCGTGCCTGCCCTACCCCTTCGAACCCGGTTTCGCGATCGGGATCTTCTCTTTACACAAAGGGCAATCTTTCTCCGCGTATGTTTTCAAATGGACCTTCGCTAAGCTCTTGAACTCTCCGTCGAATTGAAACGCGCCTTCCGAACGGTCAATGATCGACCCGACCGCGACCGGAATCGCTCCGAACGACCTGACAAGCGCGATCACCTCTTTGACCGACCCGCCGGTCGTTATCACGTCCTCGACGACGAGGATCCGCTCATCTTTCGCGACAGAAAACCCGCGCCTGAGCGCCATCGCCCCATTCTTCCGCTCGGCGAATATTCCCCGCACGCCGAGCTGCCGGGCCACCTCATAGGCAAAAGTCACGCCGCCGAGCGCCGGGCCGATAACAGCGTCTATGGTGATATCGCTGAGCATATCCGAAAGCCGCCGCGATAATTGCTCCGCCACGTCGGGATACTGCAGGACGAGCGCGCATTGAACGTAGCCGTCGCTATGGAGTCCGCTTGAGAGCTTGAAATGCCCTTCGAGCAGCGCCTGGTTCTCTTTCAGGATATCTAACACCTTCTCTTCGTTCATGCTGAGCGCATCTCCTTCAATATCCTCAAAGCGGCGGCTTTCGGATCGGCCGAGGCGATAATGGGCCTTCCGATAACGATATAGTCGGATCCCGCCTTGAGCGCGCCTGACGGCGCCATGACGCGCAACTGATCATTCGCCTTTGCCCACGCGGGCCGCACTCCCGGCGTAACGATCAGGAAATTCCTCCCGGCAGCTTTTCTGACGGCGGTAATTTCATTCGGGGAGCAGACCACCCCGTCGAGTCCCGCCTCTTTGGCGAGCTTCGCCAGGCGCACAACGGTATCTTGTATTGTACCATGCATGCCAAGCATTTTGAGCGATTTCTGATCGAGGCTCGTCAGGATCGTCACCGCTACGATCTTCGGCCGCTGAACCTTAAGCTCTTTCGCGCGTTTCGCGGCGATGCTTCTCAGGCCTTTCATCATGACAAGGCCGCCCGAGGCATGCACGTTGATCATAAAAACTCCCGGCCGTACCGCGGCGCGCACCGCGCTCGCGACGGTATTCGGAATATCGTGAAATTTCAGATCGAGAAACACCCGGCAGCCTTTTTCGCGCAGTTTATCGATAATAGCGCCGCCGCAGGATACAAAAGGGGCGCTGCCGATCTTAACGTTCGTAACGCCCGGCCGCAGCTTTCCGGCCATCTCGAGGATCTTTGTTTCGGAATCGAGATCGAGGGAGACGATGAGTCTGTCTTCAGGCTTCATAGTTTTATACCTTTTTACTGCTGTTCAAAATAGATACGTTGCACATAACAAATAGAAAGTTTCGTCATTGCGACCCCGCCCAGGCGGGGGAAGCAATCTCAGTCAGAATTACCAATAAAGACCCTCGCTTCGCTCGGGAGATTGCTTCGTCGTCCGCCACCTTCGGTGTCGCGACTCCTCGCAATGACAAAAAAGTAATGCGTTCATCCGTCTGCTATCACTCCTCGCAAAGACATGCTATTGCATTGTCATCGCGGGCTCGCTCGCAATGACAATATGGAATCGAATCTCAAAATCAATTTACCGTCGATAGTCACGGTCTAATTCAGACACGAGCGATGCCTTCTATAAAGTCACAAGTGATATTGCCTGTAATCCTCCTAATCCCACGCCGCTCCTACCAATTCGCTAATGTTTCTAACATTCTGTTTCGCCGCGTACTTCTTTATTCCCTCGAGCACTTCAAGCGCCGCTTTCGGGTTTACGAAACTCGCCGTGCCGACCTGAACGGCGCTCGCGCCGCAGAGGATAAATTCGATCGCGTCTTCGGCGGTCATGATCCCGCCGACGCCGATGATCGGGATATCGACCGCCCGGCGCGCTTCCCGTACCGCTTCCAGCGCGATCGGCTTTATCGCCGGGCCGCTCAATCCGCCCGACGGCATCCCGAGCCTCGACCGCTTCGAATGAATATCGATCGCGACGCCCGGGACCGTATTGATCAGGCTGACCGCGTCGGCGCCGGCGCGCTCCGCGGCATACGCGATCGCTCCGATATCGGTCACCTTCGGCGAGAGCTTCGCGATAACGCCGATACGCCGCGCGCTCTGTTTCGCCGCGCGCACAACACTGAACGCCGCTTTCTCATCCTGCGCCATCATCCGCGTCGTATGGCCGACATTCGGGCACGAAAGGTTCAGTTCAACGGCCGCGACACGCCGCACATCGTCAAGAGACCGCGTCAGTTCGGCAAATTCGCGCGCCGATTCACCGGCGATACTGACAATGACCGGCACGGTGAGCTTCTTCAGGAACGGAAGCGAACTTTCGAGAAACCCCCTGAGCCCTTTATTTTCAAGCCCGATCGAATTGAGCATCCCTGATGATGTTTCAACAACGCGGTCCGGCGGATTCCCGATTCGGGGTTTGAGCGTGATCGTTTTTGTAACGATCGCGCCGAGTGATCCGATACGGAAGAACGCGCCGTACTCTTCGCCGACGCCAAAGGTGCCGGAGGCGGCCATAACGGGATTTGGAAATGTCAGTTTTCCGATTGTTACCCGTAGAGCGGTTTTCATGGTTCCTTGTGTCCGGCCCATCTTACAACTCCCTCTCAAGCACCTGAAGATTTCCGCTGTCGGTTACTGTTACTCCGTTCTCAAGAACGATCAGATAGCGAAGCGCGTAGGTCCCTCCGGTTTTAAAGACCATATTAACAAGGGGAAGCTTCATCGAGCTGCGCGGCGGTATTGTTTCTCTGATGACGACAAACACTTCTTTCGCGTTCTGACGGCCCACCGGGCTCCAGAACCTGCCCTTTTCGCCGCCGGTGAATATCTCCACATTGGGAGGGACCGTCAGATACACTTTCTTGATACCGACGGGCATCCTGTTGCCCTGATAGATAGCCGGCGCGAGCGTATTCACCGTCTGCGCCTCAAACGGCTCATCGAGGTAGACCGTCTTCCTGCCGCCGATCTTCCGGTATTTATTCTTGACGAAGATGAAGATAAGACCCGTATCGATCTTATTGCGGATCTCTTCTTTCTGTCGGTCCAATTCCTCAAGCGTCCTTCCCATAAAGACCGACAGGCCGATCATGACAACAAGGGCTATCATGAGCACTCCCAGTGTAACGCTCAGCTTCTTTCCGTCGATATCGGTCGGGCGGAGAGGTTTCACCGGCTACTCCTCCCAGTCGATGCGGTCAGCGTCAAAGACCGGGCCGTCTTTGCAGACCATCATATATCCGTCGTCCGTCGTCCGTCGTCCGTCGTCCGATACATCGCGCTTTCTCAATTTTCTTTCTGTCGACTGTGGACTGTCGACTGTGGACTTAATCTTTACCGGGCATCCTAAACAAACACCGACGCCGCAAGCCATCCGCCCTTCGAGCGATACCTGACAGCGGATATTGTACTTCGCGGCGAGCATCGAAACCGCCTGAAGCATCGGGTTGGGGCCGCAGGCGAAAATAGTCGATAGTTCATAGTTCATAGTTGACAGTGAAAGATCAAGCTGAGTCGTAACAAGCCCTTTCCCCCCCTTCGAGCCATCCTCGGTCGATACAAGAACTTTCGCGCCTAGCTTTTTAAAATCTTTCTCGCATAAAATATGGTTTTTCGTCTTCGCCCCGATCAGGACGATAATATTTTCTTCTCTTTTCTTCTTTTTACTATGAACTATGAACTTTGAACTATGAACTAATCCTTCCGCAAGCGCGACGAGCGGCGCGACACCCATACCGCCGGCGATCAAGATCGAGGTTTCCGGTTTACGGTTAACGGTTTTCGGTATAAAAAACCCGTTTCCGAGCGGACCGATGATGTCGAGAAATTCGCCGGATCTCTTTTTTGATAAGATCTCTGTTCCTTTTCCCACAATCTCATAAAGTATTTCTATAGTTCCGGAATTTTCATTTTTTCGCTTTTTCTGGTGACTGGTGACTGGTGACTGGTGACTTACTCGATGCATACTGAACGGCCTCCTGAGGAGCGGTTCGGCGGAATTCGAACACAGAACGTGCACAAACTGTCCCGGCGCGATCTTCCGGGCAATAGCCGGCGCCGCCAGGGTCATCTTGCGGTAATCACCGCCGACTTGTTGGTTCTTGAGTATCTTCGCGTTGATCTGCTTCATGGAGTTACTCATATTTTGTTATTACTCTCCCTTCGTCATTGCGAGGAGCGCTAGCGACGAAGCAATCTCGCTTTTTGGTAATTCTGACTGAGATTGCTTCACCCCGACTTCGCCGGGGTTCGCAATGACGTCCAGGAGTTAGCTCGATAACTTATACCGCAACAAACCAAATAACCTTACACCAACGCACTATTGCGAAGCACGATCTTCCCCCCGACGATCACGTCGCGCGCCCGTGCTGACATCTGCCAGTCAATAAACGGTGAATTCTTGCTCTGAGAAACAATATCTTCTTTCAGATATTCCCACGGACAATGCGGGTCGATGACCGTAATATCGGCGTCGCTGCCGACTGAAAGGCTCCCTTTTTTGACGCGCCCCAGTATCTTCGCCGGATTCGCCGCAACGAGCTCGACGAGCCGGCTCCAGGTAACGACTTCATGGTCAATAAGCTGGGAGATCGACAAAGGCAGGAGTGTCTCGAGGCCGATGATACCGAACGCCGCGAATTCGAACTCGATCTCCTTCTCGTGTTTCCCGTGCGGCGCGTGATCGGAGGCGATCGCGTCGATCGTTCCATCGGCCAGCCCCCTGATGACCGCCTTGACGTCATCAGTCGACCGGAGCGGCGGGTTCATCTTTGTCCGAGTATCGTATTTTGAGCAGTATTCGTCATACAGGGTAAAATAGTGCGGCGCGGTCTCGGCGGTGACTGCGACGCCGTCCTTCTTGGCGGCGCGGATGATCTCGACCGATTCTTTGCAGCTCACGTGCGCGATATGGATCCTGGCGTTCGCCTTCTTCGCGAGTTCGATATCCCGCTTGACGAACTCATATTCGGAACGCTTCGGTATGCTCCGCAAACCCAGCTTCGTCGCGATGATCCCTTCGTTCACGACGCCGTTCTTCGAGATCGCCGTATCTTCGCAGTGGGAAATAATAAGCATCGCCTGATCGCGCGCTTTTTCGAGAGCCGCCGACATCACGGACGCGTCCTGTACGGAGTTGCCGTCGTCGGACAGCGCGATCGCGCCTTCCCGCTTGATCGATCCGATATCGACGATCTCCCTGCCTTCACGATGCCGCGTGACGGCGCCGACGATATAGACATTCGCCGCGGCGTCTTTCTTGATGATCCCGGCAAGATGACGCACCATCTGACCGGTATCGATCGGCGGCATCGTGTTGGGCATCGCGCAGACCGAGGTTATCCCGCCGGCGGCGGCGGTGCGCGTACCCGAGCGGACCGTTTCGATATCTTCCCTGCCGGGCTCTCGCAGATGGACATGCATGTCGATCAGGCCCGGCGTTACGATCATGCCGGAGGCGTCGATCACGACAGCGCTCTTCTTGGTGATCCCCTTTTCGACCTTCGTGATCCGGCCTCCTGTGATCAGCACGTCGAACGCCCCGTCCCGGCCGTTGGCCGGATCAACGACTCTGCCGTTCTTTATAAGAATATCGGAATTACTCATAGTCGATAGTCCAAAGTCTAATACGGTTTATGGTTAACGGTGTACGGTGTACGGTAAAGGAATAAAAACTAAAAAACGATCGGTAGCGCAATCTGCGTGATTTCAACGTTGATTTCCTCCTGAGCCCATTAGCTGTCTTTTCCGATTTTTTGACCGTAAACCATTAACCGTACACCGTAAACCGTAATTTAAACTATCAATTGTCGACTGTGGACTATTGACTCTTTTTCGCGTGCGCGACTAAATACAGCACCGCCATGCGCACGGCGATACCGTTGGTGACTTGTTCCAAAATTACCGAATTCGAATTATCCGCGACCTCGGCGGCGATCTCGACGCCCCGGTTGATCGGGCCGGGATGCATAACGATAATATCGTTCTTCGCCTTCGCCAGGCGCGCTTCCGTCACGCCGAAGGCCTTGAAGTACTCTATCTTGGAAGGGAACGCGTCGGCGGTATCCCGCTCGAACTGCATTCTGAGAACGTTGATCGCGTCGGCGCCCCGGATCGCCTCGTCGACGCTATTGGTGACGCGCACGTCGAGCTTCTCGATGCCGGTCGGGACCAATTTTTCGGGCGCGCAGACGGTGACGTTCGCGCCGAGCTTCGTGAGTCCCCATATATTCGAACGCGCGACACGCGAGTGCGCGATATCGCCGATAATACTGACATTGAGCCCGTCGATACGGCCGCGCTTTTCACGCAGGGTAAAAATATCGAGCAATCCTTGCGTCGGATGTTCGTGCCAGCCGTCGCCGGCATTGACGACGCTGATATTGACCGAACGGGCGAGCATCATCGCCGCGCCCGAACAGTTGTGGCGCACCACGATAATATCCGTCTTGAGCGCCTCGAGATTTCTTCCGGTGTCAATAAGCGTCTCGCCCTTCTGGATACTCGAGGATTCTTTCAGGATGTTGATAACATCGGCGGAGAGACGCTTCGCGGCGAGCTCGAACGATACACGGGTCCTCGTCGACGGTTCGTAGAAGAGGTTCACAACGGTCTTACCGCGCAAGGTGGGGACTTTTCTCAAGGGCCGCGCGAGGACTTCTTTGAACGAACGCGCGTTATCGAGGACGAGCGTTATCTCTTCCTTCGTCAGGTACTCGAGGCCCAAAAGATCTTTTTTCGTCCAAAGCGGGACCTTTCTCGATGGGACGGGATTTCCCTTCGCTGAATTTCCATTCCGTTTGTTCGCTACTCTTTCACGCATATGACCGCTTCATCGATAGTGTCGATCTCTTTGAGCTTAACTTCAACGGCTTCGTTGAACGCCGTCGGCACGTTCTTGCCGACATAGTCGGCCCGGATCGGAAGCTCGCGGTGCCCCCGGTCGATCAGGACGGCGAGCTGGATCGCCGCCGGCCGCCCGAAGTCGATCAATTCATCCATCGCGCACCGGATCGTCCGCCCTGTAAAGAGCACGTCATCGACCAGGATGACGCGTTTGCCGGTAATGTCGAAATCGATCATCGTCTGTTTCAGGACCGGTTGTTCCGCCACCTCCGTAAGATCGTCCCGGTAGAGCGTGATATCGAGAATGCCGAAGGGGATCGTCTTACCGTCTATCTCCTTAATAGCGTCGACGATCCGTCGGCCGATATATTCGCCGCGGTTACGTATGCCGACGATGACGAGATGCTCGGTCTTCTTGTTCTTCTCCAGGATCTCATGCGCGATCCGCATGATCGACCGCGTTATGCCGTCGGCGTCCAGTATTTTTGTCTTTTCACGCAGGTTCATGGGTGTTCCTCATAGTCTGTCATTGCGACCCCGCCTTGGCGGGGGAAGCAATCTCGATTTTTTGTTCCTTCGTTGAGATCCCTCGTCGCTTCGCTTTCTTTACCTTTAGATCCTTCGTCGCAACGCCTACCGTGCCGGCTCCTCAGGATTAATTCGCAGACGGCCTTCGGCCTACGAGTTATACCGCCTTGCGATATAACTCGTCTGCTCATTAAAAAACCCTACCTATCGTTTTGTCGACAAGTAAGGTCTGTTCGGCATATCTCGGGCATCTCCTTTTCCAGCCTCTCGGGACCGGATTAAAAGGTCGTTGTTTCAATTGATCCACTATATCATAAAGGGCCCGCTACTGTCAAGTGGCAAACAGTGCGCGAACGGTGCGCGAATCTGTGTAATATTATATTATAATAATAAATTCGCCGCGCACTTTGTTTGAGTTGAAATGTTCTAAAGCCGCGGAAACCGGCTCTCGCCTGATCTCCTCGAATTTCTTCGTGAGCTCGCGGGCGCAGACAATTTTCACATCCCCATAGATCTCGAGGATATCCGCAAGGAGCTTGAGCAGCCGGTGCGGAGATTCGTACAGGACCACGGTCCTCTCCTCGGTTTTCAGGACCTCAAGCCGCTTTCTGCGCGCGGTCGACTTGTTGGAAAGAAACCCTTCGTAGACAAACTTATGCGTCGGCTTACCCGAAGCGGCCAAGGCGGTCAAGAGCGCCGAGGGCCCGGGAATAGGAATGACCCGAATACCGCGATCGATGCAGGAGCGTATGATGGCCGAGCCCGGGTCTGATATGCCGGGTGTTCCCGCGTCCGAAACAAGAGCGATATTTTTGCCGTCGTTGAGCATTCGCAGCAACTGTTCGCCCCGCCTAACCTTATTGTGCTCAAAATAACTTACGGTAGGCGTGTCGATCGAGTAGCGATCGAGGAGTATCTTCGTGTGGCGGGTGTCCTCACAGGCGATCAGGTCCGCGGTCTTTAATGTCTCAACCGCGCGGAAGGTTATGTCGCTTAAATTTCCTATCGGTGTTGCTACTATGTATAATGTTCCAGGCATTCAAAACTCTTGGTTGATGTTGATCGAGTAAAACTTGCCTCGTCTTTGCGAGAAGCGACCCCTGAACCACGTAGGGTTCAGGGTAAACTCCGGGAGCGACGAAGCAATCTGTTCAGAATTACTAAAAGAACGCCTCGCTACGCTCGGGAGATTGCTTCGCCCCGCCAAAGCGGGGCTCGCAATGACAGACCAGCTAACCAGTAAACCAGTTAACTACTCCACCGTAACCGACTTCGCTAAATTGCGGGGCTGATCGATATCTTCCCCGAACTCAAGCGCCACATAATACGCCAGAAGCTGCAGCGGCACCGCCACGAGGATCGGCGAGAATATCTCGTCTATCTTCGGGACCTCAATGTGGTACCTGACCTTATTCTCGAGGATCTCCTTGTCTCCCTCAGTCACCACCGCGATAATGATGCCGCCTCGCGATTTGATCTCCTGAATATTGGATATCATCTTGTCGTAGATCTTCGACGCCACGGCGATGCAGACCACCCAGGGGTTTTCGTCGATCAGCGCGATGGGGCCGTGCTTCATCTCGCCGGCGGGATAGCCTTCGGCGCTAATATAAGAGATCTCTTTCAGTTTGAGCGCTCCTTCAAGGGCGCTGGCGTAATTGATGTTCCGCGCAAGATACAGGAAACAGCTCTTGTGGTGCTTCTTGTGGTAGTACTTTTCGAAATCATCGGCGTATTTCGCGATCGGATTCTTCCGGGACCTGTAGACCGAAAGAAGCCTTTCGAGCAGGTGTGGAAGTTTCTTCAGTTCTCTGAGAAGTGAATTATATTTCGTCGCGGTGATCGTATGTCTCAGCTTCGCCAAGTAGAGCGCGAAGAGATAGAAGATCGCAAGCTGCGCGGTGTACGCTTTGGTCGACGCGACGGCGATCTCGGGGCCGGCGTAGGTATAGATAACACCGTCGCACTCTCTGGCGATCGAGCTTCCGACGGCATTGCAGATCGCGAGCACCGCCGCGCCTTTTCGTTTCGCTTCCCTGACGGCGGCGAGCGTATCGGCCGTCTCGCCCGACTGCGATACCACGACAACAAGCGTCTCTTTGTCGACAACCGGATCGCGGTAGCGGAACTCGCTTGACGTGTCGACAAAGCACGGGATCCTCGTCAGCTGCTCGAGCGCGTACTGGCCGGCGAGCCCCGCGTGGTAAGCGGTGCCGCAGGCGACGATCGCGATCTTTTCAAACTTCTTCAAACGGTTCGGCTTGATCTGCAGCCCGTCGAAATGTATTATGTTTTTGTTGATGCGGGCGCTGAACATCTTCTTAATGATCGCCCCCTGTTCGAAGATCTCCTTCAGCATAAAGTGCGAGAACCCGCCCTTCTCCGCCTGGCTGATATCCCAGGTAATACGCGACGGTTTCTTCATCACGGTCCTGCCGTAAAGGTCTGTCACCACGACACCGTCGCGCCTGATCGAGACGACCTCAAAGTTGTTCAGGTAGATAACGCTCTTGGTATAATCAAGAATGGCCGGCACATCGCTTGCGATAAAATTCTCATCTTTACCGAGCCCGACGACAAGCGGGCTGTTACAGCGCGCGCCGACGATCTGCTCGTTGTCCTGGGAATGCGTGACCGCGATCGCGTAGGCGCCCTTTAAGACGCGAGCGGTCTTGCGAACCGCCTCCTCGAGGTCGCCCTTATAGTATTTTTCAATAAGGTGCGGGATCACTTCCGTGTCGGTATCCGACGTAAATGTATGCCCTTCTTTTATGAGCGTCCGTCTCAGCTCCTGGTAATTCTCGATAATGCCGTTATGAACGACCGATATCTCCCCCGTGCAGTCAACGTGTGGGTGGGCGTTCGTCTCGTTCGGGACGCCGTGGGTTGCCCAGCGTGTGTGGCCGAGGCCCTGGCTGCCGTGCAGCGGAGCGGCATGAAGAGTTTTAACAAGCGTCTTAAGCTTTCCCTGCCGCTTGGTTATGTACAGCTTATTTTTATGCACCGTCGCCAAACCCGCCGAGTCGTAGCCGCGGTATTCCAGACGCTCGAGGCCTTTCAATAAGATCTCCTGGGCTTCTTTCGAACCGATATAACCGACTATCCCGCACATACGTTTTATGCTCCCTTTGTTGAGCGTTTTTGATAGACGACGGCGCCTTGTACTATGGTGGTCTTTACATTGAATTTTTTATCGAATATGACAACATCGGCATCTTTGCCGACGGATAAACTTCCTTTCTCTTTATCGACCCCCATGTGCCTGGCGGGATTAAGCGTCGCGAGCCGCACCGCCTCAGGGATCGTCAGCTTGCCGAATGTAACCGCGTTCTCTACCGCTCTGTTCATCGAAAGCGCCGAGCCCGCGATCGCGCTGTTCCTCAGACGAAAAACGGCGCCCTCTCTTTTCGCGGTTCTCGGAATATCCGCGGCAACCGAATCGGTCACCAGACAGATATTTTTTAGGCCCTTGCTCATCACCACGATACGAAAGACCGCGGGATGAATATGGATTCCGTCGAGGATAACCTCGACCGTTACGCGATCGTCGGTAAGCGCGGCTCCCGCGGCGCCCGGCTCCCGGCGGTCGATCTGCCGCATCGCGTTAAAAAGATGCGTCACGTTCGTTATTCCCGCGTCGATCCCGCGCAGTGTCTCCCGGTAATTCGCGTCGGTGTGGCCGAGCGAGACGATCACGCCCCGTTTCGCGAAATACCGGATGACCGGCAGCGCTTTCGTCACCTCCGGAGCGACGGTGATCACCCTTAAGAGGCCGCTCGTGCGCTTCAAAAACGAAGAGGCTCTCTTTACGCTGGCCGGCTGAATAAACTCCTGGCGCTGGGACCCCCTCTTCAGCCGGTTGATAAACGCGCCTTCAAACCGCACCCCGAAAACATTACTGCCAAGCGGATCTTCTTTAATAAAATTCCCGATCGCCGCGACTTTCGCGTTAAGTTCGGCCAGCGAGGAGCAGGAAAGCGCCGGAAGGATCGCTGTCGTCCCGCGCTTCAGTTCCCTCTTAAAAATATCTTTCGGATCCCCGTGAATGTGCGTATCGATGAACCCGGGCGCTACATACGAGCCTCTCGCGTTCAGGATCAGATCATTGCCCGTGAGCATGCTCGAAGGAAAGGCCCGCGTAACGGAGCGGATCTTGCCGCCTTCGATCAAAAGATCCGCTTTCCGCAGGATCGCATTAGGAAGAATGATATCGCCGTTCCGGATCAGGATTCGCTGCATAATAGGCTTTAGGCTATAATCACCATAAATAGAATACTACAAATGGCATCGTCGAATCAAGGAGAATCAGTTTCCAGCTGTCAGATGCCGGCTCTCAGACACAAGGATCATTTTCCTACCAAACTTAGGCGACATAATAGGTCTGTCCTGTTTTGTCGCCTAAGTCACCGAGCTTATGTTATAGGCAATGAGTCACAACTGGCCATGATAACATGCGTTATAGACTTATTTGACAAAACAGGACAGACCTATTATGTCAAATAAGTCACAAATAAGAGGCCGGCAGGGCCGCCTTCCTTGTGGGGCAAGGGCAATGGCGGCGGTCTACCGGCCTCTTGTTAGTTGCCGGTTGTCAGTTGACAGTTGTCAGTGACAAAACTACGCGGCGGTTTGAAAGAGCTTCTGCAGCTCCACCCGATTCTTGAAGTCGTCCGCATCGAACCAGACGCTTCGGGGCAGAACGCTGATGATCCATAAGGTCTTATTCAGGAATCGGTCTTTAATATCCTTCGGCGGTTTTTTGCCGTGAAATACTTTATACGCCAGTTCAAATAGCGATAGTTTATCGAAAAGAATGCCGACGCCCATGAGCGTCATGCCGTTCAGATTGACGAATTGCGCGTAATTCTTGCCGAGTTTCTCGAACGGCGCGGATATGACACAGTAATGTTTTCCTTTCGTGCCTTTCGCGATATCTGTTTCGCTCAGGTTCCCGGTCAACGTTCCGTCATCGAGGACGATAACCCTGAACCCTTCATCCGGTTTGTCACCGATGAGTTCTTCAACGGCGCTGATAAGATCGTCGGTCGAATCGACTTCGATGATCTCTTTACCGATCAGCTTCACGAGGTTCTGCTTCATGACTTTATATTCATACCAGAGCGTTTCGCCGAGAAGCATCAGGCCCTCATGCTCGCGCGCTTTGTCCTGGGCGAGGCCGCGCTTGGCGACAATAGCGACCTTGCTATAGTCGATCTCGGTGCTCGAGAGGAACATGTCGACTTCAAGCTCCCTCATGTCGGAAGCAACCTCAGCAGCGACGGCTTGGGGGCTGTCAATGTCAGCGTTTAATGAGCGGCGAGGATCTCGTATCTGGTATCTAGTATCTAGTATCTTGTTGTCATCGCCTGTAGGCGATCCGCGTTCCGGTTTACGGTCTACGGTTTTCGGCGCTCCGCTATCTTCCGGCGGCCTTGGACCTTGGACGTTGGACCTTGGACCGTTTTCCGCGCTGGGGGAATTGCGGCTTATTTTTTTATAGACTACTGGGGGCTCTAAATCGAGATCGACAATAGTCCTCCGACCGTATTTATTCTTCCATCGCTTCATTTGCGAGAAATAGTCTCTCATCTCTTTCTCAAGCCACGCCTGCTGCACTCTTTGATTCGATTCACTTCTCGCTTTGCCCAAAAGGGGTACAGTCTTCTGGATCTTTTGAAGCACGGCGGTCCCTTTAAGTGGAAAGGTGGTTTTCTCGATCTCTTCCTTCGCAGAGACGAGCAGTGAAAGCACTTCCTCTTTTTCCATAGATTCCGGGAATAAGAGCCCGATCTCCTCACAGCCAAATCCAAGAGGTGGCCATACTAGTACTCCTTCTCCTTCCAGAAATTCAAGCGCACGCAAAAACCCGCCCGTTAAGATTCTATTCATTTTCATCTCACCGAAAGTCGTAAAATAGTGCCTTGAGTGATCAAAATCGAAAAACGCGATAAAACTGTTATCACCTCTTCTGAACCTCTCATAGATCTCTTTCTCAGCCGAGATTCTCTTATCTACAAGAAACTCTCGATCAGGGCTACGGACTACCAACTCCGGACTATCCCCCTCCGCGCTCGGCGACCTGCGGCGAAGCGGGGCTTTTCTTTCTTGCAACTTGGCTTTCTCCGGACCGTCGCTTCCAAGCGAGAGAACGATCTGCATACCACGATCTGTATGTTTCCGGCGCGTGCGGATGACTCTGTCCTGATAGCGGGCAATTATTCGAAAAATCCGATCATCTCTTGTGTGAAGCGCTACAGAATCGTATTTCCCCAGCCTCTTGAGCGTCTTAGTATACCGCGCAAAGAGCGCCGTCGCGATCCTTTGATCCTGCTCTTCAGGCCGCACGCCAATACCAAGCAAGTAATGCGCGTTACGTTTTCCGATAAGCTCCCGGTCGCTCTCATCCGGCTCAACCCCTGTTATGAACCCGACGATTCTTCCGTGACGCCGCGCAAGCAATGTTACCGATTCCGGGTCTGCCATGGCGGTGACAATTCGATTCCGCCAATCCCCGCCGAATTTTTCTGTACTCTCCACCAACTCTCTGAGCTCACTTTCGGCAACCACAGGCCCCTTATCAATATTCGAGATAACCACATCTGAAAGAGGTTTTACTCTTCGCTGCGCCAGTTCTTCTTTCCGTGTCCCCTTTCTTCTGGAAGACAGTCTATTCTCTTCCCCGCTGGGGGATTCACGCACCGGTTTACGGTATTCGGTTAACGGTTTGTGCCCGGCAGTCGGCAACTTTGAACTTTGAACATTGAACCCTGAACCGCTTTTCTCCCCGCTCGGCGACTCGCGTGGAGTTTCGCCTCTTGCTCTATCCTCGCTCCCGCTGAGAGCATCATTTATCGCTTCATACAGCTTTCTGTCTCTCTCATCTAATCTCATCGCTGCGCCTTTCTCCACACTTCCATAAAATGCTCCCCGTTCGGCTTCGGCGCAAGGCATGATCACCGGCTCGATGTGGAGCCAGTTGCCGTCAGCGTCTTTATAATACTGGTCGGCGGTGTAATCAAGGAGAACGTTCCCCTGCGAGAGTTGAAGTATTATTATATGGTGGACAACCACTACATTAAATCCAAACTCCTGCGCATCGACGATTGAAGAGCCAGAAGCAACATCGAATCCTCGATCTTTAAGAACCTGCGCTACTACCCTGGACATCGGATGACACCAATACGGGTATATCTCTCTCCCATTGTTGTCGCAAACGGAGCGATGAATATCGAAAACGGCCGGATTCAAGCGGTCGAGCAGGCTCGCCAGCTGTTCGGCGTCGGGGGCGAGACCGCCGAATTCTTTTCCGAATATCTCCCTGAATTTTTCACTCCCCACCGATCGATACTCATCGGGGATGATCAGTCTTTCCCCGCTGGGGGAGCGGCGTTTCGGTTGACCGGCTTTCCGGTTTGCCAGTTCGCCGGTTCGCCGGTTAGCCCCACGAAAGATCCCCCCACGAAAAGTCCGGGGGTGATTCGAGACGTGTTGAAGGCGACGAATCAGGGAATGATCCGAAGCGCGATGCAGGCGACGGATCACCGGTTCGCCGGTTTTCTCTTCTATGCTCTCTGCGCTCTCTGAACCTTGAACCTTGAACCTTGAACTGTTTTTCCCGCTGGGTGATTCGCGACTCGCTTTCTGGTTGCTGGCGCTCTGGTGCTCTGGTGACAGGCGCACTTTTGTCTCCGAACTCCCGACTCCGAACTCCGAACTGTCTTCCTCCCCGCTCGGGGAATGGCGCTTTTTCCTGCCGGTTTTCTTTTTCGGTTTTTTCTTACCCACGGCACCGGCTGATCCGCTAAAAAGCTTCCGGTATTTCGCGTACGCCTGGGGCAGCTCGCGAAGGTCTGTCGTCACGAGCTTTATCATGGCGCTCTTTAGTAGATCCGACCAGGCCGCAAGATAAAGATCTGTCAACCCTGACGCGCTTGCGCCCTGCAAGACCATATCAACTATATCCTGTTCCTGAGCAGATAAACTTCGAGCAGCCAAACGTTTTTTTGAAGATACCCTTCTTGTCAAGTTACGCGCTTGCTCGATCTCATCTTCGTCGAATCTGATCGCGTTTCCGATAGATACATGTATGAGATCGTCACCGGCTGTTCCAGGGGCCTCTGCGTCGGCCTCTTGAGCGCTTTTTTCTTCACCGGCAGCTTCTTCCGGAGCTTCCTCTTTGAGAATCCTTCCCACTGGCGGAGGCACCTCTTTTCCGGGACCTTCTAAAACGGTCTCTTGGGCAGGTTCTTTTTCAGCAGTTTCCACCGGAGTCTCGTGTGTAACGATCTCGTATTCCGCGGGAATAGTAAGGGTATTGATCAATGTTTTACCTGTGAGCCTGAGGACAACCAGCGGAGGAGTTGTCGCCGGATCGACTTCGGGGGCCCACAATCCCATGAAACGCCTATCATCGCCCGGTATCTTCAACGCGCACCGCTTTACCTGTTCATAAGGACATTCATCTTCATACCCAAGATCTATTTCATTTTCTAACATACGAACGACTCTCGACGTTGCTCTGTGTGACCTTTGTATTGGTGTAGGATATGTGTCGATCTTATCCTGTCTGGGAGGAGTCCTCCTGCTTCCGGCAAGATACCTTCTCCATTGCCCGGCGGACCACTGTATATATCCATTTTCTGATGGATCAATATATTTGTCTGATCTCTGATCTTCCCATTCCCAATTTTTCCTGTCTGTCCACACGATCACGTCCGATACAGGTTCGTTAGTATCAGGATCATAAAGTGTAATACGGGTTTTTGCGGAATCGGCAAGGCTTTCACCTGAGATCTCGGGTTTTATGTGATCAGAGGTGTACCGTTTTGACAATGTAACATATATAGACCTGCCTTGAGGGGTTTTCAGCAGCCTAACTCTCTGATAATCACCTCCTTTTAAATGTAACACAGACTTTTTAACATCGCCGAGCGCCGGGAGAAGATCGGCGGGGCCGTACCCTGCCAATAAAAGACGTAATTCGCTCTGTCTTGAACCCCGCATAACAATACCGAAGGATGAAACCGGATTCAGCATCTTGCCCGTAATAAAGCATGTCAGATATTGATGCCGGGCCTCGCCATTCCGATCTCTGATCTCGATGATGTAACCGTGCTCATCTTTGCGCGGGATGATCGTCCCTTCGTCGAACGTAGGCTCTACTATATGGAGTTCTCGGAGCAAAGCGAGTATCTGTCCCCAGGCTTCTTTATCGTTTTTATTGAATTGTATCTGATCGGGCGCCTCCGCCTCGCCGACGACCCAATTGCTATAATGGACATGCCAGGCGCGATAATCACCAAGTTTCATTGTTAAGAATTGTGGTTTTTGGATACTTTTCAATACTTCCTTGATCTCTTGACGGGTTACGCCATAAGGAGCCAACCAATCCGCGAGACTAATGATCGCCCGCCTCTTATGTTCCCGAGCTGCCGCGTACGTAAAATCTACTTGTCCTATGATATCCTGATATGCGGCCCCCTCTAATGTCCAGAGGCGCAACACATTAAATCTGCGATCCTGATCCCCGTATAATTTTCTTGGCCCCCTGGCTCTTCCGTCGAGCACCATCCGGATTATCTGAATAAGCGCTTCGCGTTCAGGCAGCCGGTCGAGAAGGTCATCCGGGACATCCGGAAGCGCTTTATCACGATCCGGCCTTGCGGCATCGCTCCCGCTCGAAGAACGGCGTGGTTCTTCCGGTTTACGGTGTATGGTTTCCGGGGTACGGTCGTCTGCCGGTTGTTCGTCCTCGCCCGCTGCGGAGCCGGAAGATCTTCCGGTAAGTCGCGCAATGAACGCGTCGATCTCTTTCTCCGCCTCTTTCACGCCGAACAGCATCCGGGCGCCTGGTGTCAGATTCGCAAGACCACCGCTATACTGGCCCGCTAATTTCTCGCCGTCGACATATAACTCATAGTCGGGATCTCCCGGTTTGAGAATAACGCCTACGCCGGGATCGCGTGAGATCCTGTGCGTATGCGCCTCAGGCAACGAGTCAACATAGATCGGTGTTTGGCCCGGGATCTTCACGCAGTAGTGGACCTCTCTTAACATAAAGTTGTCGTAATAAACCAGGGAGACCTCCGCATCAATACCCATACGATTCAAGAGATAACACAGAAGTGGGGCGTGCTGCTTGCAGGTATTGCGCAGCGCTCTCTTTTCTTCATCTCTCTTCAGGATATCGATCGCAAATTTTACCGCTTTGTTTATTTTTTCCATGTCGGGCGCAGCACTAGGGGAAACAGCGCTTTCGCGCGCTTCAAGGTTTTGCTCTGCGCCCTCCGGGCCTAAGGCCCGTAAGGGCCGGAGGCTTTGCGCTTTGCGCTCTGCGTCGTCGTCCCCGCTCGGCGAGTGACGGAACGCGGGATCATTCTCATCCTCGTCTCTATAATAATCCCAGGTATCGTACAGATTTCTTGAATATACCGGCAATCCCGATGCGGCGATCTGCGTTCTCTCCTGCACCAATCGATAGAACCACAGACTGTTTGTAAGCTTAAAGAACGGGAGGCGCCCGCGTGGCTTTTCTTCTAAGACGAAGTTAGAAACATCGATACTCTTTTCGAATCCATCATCGAGGATATAGGCCATCCACAAAAGCTCTTCATCGCGCGGCCGCCATGCCGGCTCATCGTTCAGGCCGTGCGCCAGGTGCCGATCTGCTTCGGCGTATTTGCCGTGATAGAGCACCGGAAGGTCGGACGTGATCGACAATTTGTCGAGGATCGGCGTCAGGAGCTCTCTGATCGTACCTCGCTGGCCGACATCCAAAAAGACGATATGCCGAATTCTGTCATCGATGATCTCCTGTAGTTTCAGGTATTCACAAACGGCTTCGGCACCCTCCCTGGTAAATCGTCGGCGTCCATCAACTTCCTCAACGCCGTATGCCTGTGCCATTACCCTGGTAAACAAAAGCGGCCGCACGCGGTGTACGGAGAAGAAGAGTCTTGTGTTGGCAAAATCCCTCAGCGTACCTCCACCGGTCAATACCGGAACGACCGCCACTTCATCCGGCATAAGATCCCGCTCTCGACGCGCTTTCTGGACCATATTGGCAGCCATCACCAGATAATCATTGATAGCTTCTCTGCCGCCCAACTCACCGAAGAAGAGATTGACGAACCGCCGTAGGAACCGCCGGGCGGCACGCTCTTCAGCGGCATACTTTGACCCATGCATTTCAGTGGTGCTTGCCAGCCATTTCAAAATAACGACCGCGATCCGCGGATTTATCTCCTTGAGGTGTCGCGCCAGGGAGAGGATCTCTTCTTCTGACCGCGCATGAACAATCTTTTTGAAGATGCGCTCGGCCTCATCGTAAAAAGCACGCGACTCTTCATCAAGCGCAAGGTTCGCGTACGCGGCAATCTCAGGAATATGGTAATACTCTGCTTTCTCGAACTGAAGCTTGGTGGTAATCTCCGGATGCGTCTGAAGGAGCTTCTGGATCTCCTCATAACTCCATGGGCGCCCCGCACGTTCGGCTGATGCCTGATCCAGAAGCTTGGCGGCTAAGCGCTTCGTTTCTTTCGCTATCAGATCATTCCCCATCATCCAGTACGGCGGCGAGCTGCTTTCAAAGAATGCCGGATCAGCGTCGGGAGGAATGGCCGCGCTGGGGGAGGTACGGGGATTTTGTATCTTGTATCTAGTATCTAGTATCTCGTCGTTTGCCCGATATCCATCTTCTTTTTTCTCCCGACTCCGGGCTCCGGACTCCGGACTAATTTCCTCCCCGCTCGGCGATCGCCGCGCGCTTTCGCCTGCGGATGGCTCAGGGCCTTTGGACCGATGCAGGAGCTCCTTCGGAAAATCCGTTACCTTGTAGAGCGCGTACCTTCTCCCCGAAGGGTTAAAAACAGAGCGGACGATGAAGGAGCTTTTTCCTTCACGGTCCCCCTGATCGGGCTTTACCAGTTCTCCCGACAATTCGAACGGCATCGGATACCGTATCGAATCCATCCGTACCGTGTCAGAGAGGAAGGGGATGTGCGAGACATTCTCCGGCGGTTCGTCGGGAATGGCCGCGCCGTCCGGGCGCCGCTGCCCCATGCCGAAGAGTACGTCCCTGTTCCTGAGAAGGCTCTCGCGCGCCCGCACCCTGACCCGATCGGCCAGAAGGTCCGTCTCGTTCCATGACTCTTCGGGGACCGCCCAGTAGATCCCGTCTCCGGCATCAATAAGGAAGTCCTCCGCCTCAATACCCCAGTGGATGGGATCTTCACCGAGGAACGAGTATGAGCGCTTCGCTTTTTTAAAGGCGCGCGAGATCTTATTCGTGCGGGCGCTCAGCGATCCGTCGTTGCTGTATCCGAAACGCCAGAAGCTCTCAAAAAGGAACATCGCGAATGTTAGATACGCCGTGGGGGAGGAGAAGTAGCTGACGATATCCCACCCGAAGAATATCGAAAGGCCGGTTATCGCGAAGGCGGCAGCCGACGTGATGAGCGACACGGTCGGCCCCCATTCGATGACATCGATAAATCCCTTCGGTTGGCGGAACTCATCGGCGAATTCGATCCGCACCTGCGGGAACGTTCCCTCCCATGCGTAGCGTATCGAGCTGAATACGGGGCGGCCGGTTTTTCTCAAAGACGCCCGGTTTACCGCGCGGGCCGCGAGGTAATGACCGGCTTCGTGGGTCGGGATAAATACGAACATGAAGAAGATGAGACCCGCGACGGTCAGCGCGCTACTCGCTGAAGGGACGACGAAGACCGGGAATCCGAGCGCGCCGGCGACTCCCAGGGAAAGGAGCGCTTTCGTAAAGAGCGACATCTTTTTTGTTTCGAGGACCTTATCGGTTTGGTAATAAACGGTAAGAAACTCCCGCTGTTTCGGAGTGAGTCTGTCGCGCCACTCGGAAGGCACCTTCCGGTCAAGCCACTCTCGATAGTCCGGGGCCGCCGAGGCCGCCTCGACCGCATCTGCGGAGTCATGCCGGTCAGCGCTGGGGGAGCGGCGTTCCGGTGTACGGTCGTCTCGTTGTGCGTCCCCTCCGGGGAGGCTTCGCTTCGCTTCGCTCTCGTTCGTCGTTCGTTGTTCTCTATTTATCTTTTGCTTTTTCTGGAAACTGGCAACTGGCGTCTGGCGACTTTTCCCGCCTGTTGGCGAGTCACGAAGATCCTGTTTTTCTGTCGGCAACTTTGAACTATGAACTATGAACCCTGACCTATCATCCCCGCCTGTAGGCGACTCACGAGGATCCTGTTTTTCTATCTTCGGACTACGGACTGTGGACTGTCGGCTATCTTCCTCCCCGCTCGGCGAGCGGCGCTTTTTATCTGAAGAGCCGTCCGGTTTTGGTTCGGTGTTATTTCCTTCGGGTAAAGTCGGCAGTGTGTCGATCTCCAGACAGCGCTCCGGCCCTCCATCCTCGTAGAACCTCTTCAAAAGATCGAATGCCCTTTCGGCGTGCGGAGTTATCTCGGATAGGACTTCCGTATCCGCCGCGTCCATCTGGCTATGTATAACGCGCTCGATGACCTCCCGAAAATCCCTGTAAATACCTTCATGGCCGCACAGACAGTTTCTCAACAAATTGGCTTCCTCTCTCCACATGCGCCTCTTATACCCCTTTCCTGTCAAGAATGTCTCGAGCCCTTCAACAAATTCCGGCCACTTTCCGAAACGCAGCGCGGTAAATGTATCGAACATGTAGACCCTGTATGGAAGAAGGCCCCAGTTATGGAGCTGGCATTCCCTTGTCGCCGATGTCATATTCTGATATGCCTTTTCGGCTTCCGAGTGCAGACCCATCCCATCATACTTATAAAGGAGTTTGCCGTATAGAAACCATGCGAGCGCGTAATGTTCCTGCGCCTTCGTCTTATCCGCCTGCCTTAGAAGCGCATCCGCCTCTTTCTCTTTTTCTATTGTCTCCCGCAATAGGGTCGTATACTTAATAAACGTGTCCTGCCGCATATAACGTCTGCATCTGTCTTTAATGTAGAGCGGATCGATGAGACTGGCGTCTTCCTGGCACTTAATAAATACGTCTTCGAAATAGAGCAGGCTCAGGGCCGAACGCGCCTGTTCTATCTGTCTCGAATCGAAACCCTTCGCCTCCATTTCATCTTTCATGTCGATAAACCGCTGACCAAAGCTCAGCCAGAAAGCGAGTTCCTTCATGTCGGCTTCGCTGTCTATACTTAAGCTGTCGAGATAGGCCTTCGAAAAGAACAAAACACGCCTTGTTCTCCCCGCGTGGAAGCTCCTGACAACATTATGATCGGGGTCTGAAAAAAGAAGTGGCGTCCTCATGTCGAGCTCCACAACGGTCGTGGATTTCCAGAAATTCTTTACCCTCTCGAGAAGGCGCTCATTTCCCGGCATATACCCTTGTGTCTGCCAATACTGTAACGCCCTCCCGATCTTCTTCGCGCTATCCGAACCCGTCCTGTCCTCAAGAACAGTCTTTTCATGCTCATAGATCGGCATAAGCGATTTCTTATAAACAGGTTTTACGATACCTTCAAAGATGACGCCTTTTGTGTAAAAATGGACAACGCTGTCGCCTCTATCGTGATACGAGATACCCCTTCTGCCGAGGGCTATATCTTCAGCGGGGCGGGTCTTCATGAACTCGTCGTATACCCGGGCAAGATACTTCTTTGGCTCGCGAGCCAGCAGGAAGAATAAAAAGCCGTACAATTCTATAGATGCCTTCTTTGTGTTATTATTCCGCCGTATTCCGCCGATACGCCCGATAAGCGGTAAATTCTCTCCGTTCATTTCAACGCGCAATATATCAGCGCCTTTTTGCCCGATCGCCCTTCCGCAGTATTCGACAAACTCCTCGGAGCCGGAAAAGTCGCGCGAGAGTTTTCTGAATAGAATTTCGTATAGCGGCTCAAAAAAGCTTTCGTTGTATCCTTCGGGAGAGGCGAGTATATCGGAGAACGATATTTGAGCGTCTTTTTGTGTATCGTTAATATCCGCTATCAGGCCGTCGACATAATTTGAGAGCGTATCGGCGTCCCGTATCGCGTCGATAGAGTCTTCCCGTTCGGGCCCTTCTGTTTTATCATCCCCGCTGGGGGAGCTGCGGCGGGGTTCTTTCGGTTCACGGTGTTCGGTTTTCGGTGTACGGTCGTCTGCCTGGTCATCTTCTAATTCTTGCTCTTTGCTATCTGTTATCTGTGAACTATGAACTATGAACTCTGAACTAATATCCGCGCTTGGCGACTTTCGCTCAATCGCGCCACCAAAACCCTCTAAGCCCCGGTCGGGACCCAGTGACGGCTCGCCCCGGGCGATGCGCTCGACATCCCTGAGAAGCGCGTTGAAAACATCCTCGTCTTCAAACCGTTTTCTGTAATGGTTTAACACATGCGCCAGCTCCTCGAGCCGTCCGTTATTCTCATGCGCGCGGACGATCCTCGTAAAGACATGCTCTCTCATTGCCGCAACACTCTTGAGTCGGTCTATCAGCTGCGGAGAATGGATATCGCTGAGAACCCTGCTTTCCACAACATCGATATAGTGCTGGCCGCTCTCCTGGAAATCAACCGGGGTATCGGCGATCAGCCCAAGGCAATCAAGGAGCGCAATGGTAAGCGAATACCCGTCATCCCGCGGTAGACACCATTCGGCGGGCTCTCTTTCAGAGAGCCTCATAAATCGCTTAAAACTACAGTAGAGCGCCTTAACAACCCGCTTCCTCGCTATTGCGGCAGGATCGTCGGATCCATATTCGGTCGCGGTACCGTTATCAATGAAGACGTTTCGCGAGCCGCTGCCTGATCTCGCCCGGGCCACCACAATATCCCTTGAGTCGAGATCACCGTTCATCCAACCGTTGATCCTGTACGTATCCCGGTAATCCCTCAAAACACTCGTGACAAGATCGAGAAACTGCTGTTCAGTTGCCGAATCACTTCTTTCGGTCTTCATCGCCATCACATACTCGCGCAATGACGGCCCTTCGACAAACTCTTTCAGGATAGCGGTCTCATAGAGTTTGTGCCCGCTGACAGTGCGGCCTTCGATCCCGAAATCGATGACGCCGTAAAGATCCGGTACGTTCTCAGACGGCCCGATTTTTGAATGAAATCCCGCGGTCGGCCCTATCAGCGCGTTCATTCCGGCCATGGGCCTGATCGAAGCTTTTAAAATGAACTCTCCACCGGTTTTCAAGTCGCCGATCGGTTCACCGTTATATCTATAAAGCGCAATATACGCGCCGGTCTCTTCCTTTAAGCCGAATTCCCTGATCAATTCACATTCTTTAATAAAACTCGACGACAGTATCCGGATGGGGAAATCTTGGTCTTGCGGCAAAGGTACTTCAAGACTATCAAGGAAATCACCCATCTCTTCATCCGGTTCTTCCGCGGCGGGATCATCGGAGTCTTCGGAGGGGGAATGGCGTGCTTCCGGTGTACGGTTTACGGTGTACGGTTTACGGCCGTCTCGTTGTGCGTCCCCTCCGGGGAGGCTTCGCTCCCCGTCTCGCCTTCGGTTCGCCGAGGCGGACGCTTCGCTCTCGTGCGTCGTTCGACGTTCTCTATTTATCTTTTGCTTTTCCTGGAAACTGGCAACTGGCGTCTGGCGACTTTTCCCGCCTGTAGGCGACTCGCGATAATCCCGTCCTCTGTCCTCTGTCTTCTGTTCTCTGTCATCTGCTTCCTGGCGACTGATACCTAGTGCCTGGTGACTAGCATCTGCGCTATGCTCTATGCCCTTCGAGGCCTGCCCCCCATCTTCCACCTGTCTCGTCTCAAAGATTTCCTTCGCGTCGATCACATCCTCATCGGCGCCTTCACCGCGGAACTCCCGCGTGATCGCCTCAACGAGAAACGCTTTCCGCTCGGCGGACATGCCGTATTCATCCGCCCGATCCTCTATCTGCCGTATGAGCCAGCGCTCGGCGTCGGCCATCGAGCCCCTGTCTTCGTCCTGTTTGATCTTCGATACGATCTTCAGCGCCAGGCGTTCGGCGCACATCAGGTCCCACGCCTTTTCGAAATCCTCTTTTCTATCCACAAAGTTCCGGTCCATGACCGGGGTAACGCCTCTCGCCAGATCCTTAAGATCGTCCTTGTGTTCATCTAAAAGCGCCGAGATATAATACGGAACAGCGGTAGCGACAGAGGCCCGTTCTATAAGCACCTCCGCGAAGACGGAATTGGACAAAAGGAATGCGGGGATCAGTATCATCGACACGATCCTTTGTATTCTTCTCATCGTTCTGTTTATTACCGTCTGTTCCTTATTCATCATTTTCCTTTTTCCTTTTTTCTTCTTTTCTTTTACTGGCAACTGACAACTGGAACCTGACAGCTATTTACGCGGCGACCGCAAAGAGCTTCGCGAGCTCGACCTGGTTCCGGTGATAGTTCTTATCGAACCGCACCGCGCGCGGAATTACATTGACGATCCACCAGAGCTCATCCTTCCTCTCTTTGATCCGCCGCAGAAGCTCAGCCGGCGCCGCTTCACCGTTAAAGACCCGGTACGCGAGATCGAATATCTCCATATCCCCGCTCAGGACGCCGACGCCCATGATCGTCATCATTTCCAAATTTACAAAATCTATGGTATTCTTAGGGTGTTTTCCAAGTTTTGTCGATATTACGCAGAAGTCTTTGCCCTCCGTACCGGCAGTAATATCGCCCTCCGACAATTCGCCGGTCAAACTGCCGTCATCGAGAATAATGACCCTGGTATTCGGATCGCTCTTTTTAATATCCTCGATCGCGTCCGAAAGCCTCTTCGCGGACTCTTGCGTGGTTTTTCCGGGAACAATTTCTACGATATCTTTTTCGATCAGCCTTTCGACATCCTGCGCCATTTCCTTGTACTCGCGCCACAGGATATAATTGAGATCGGCTTCCTTCCCTTCTCCCGCTTTATCGGTCAGCCCTTTTACTGCGATCACCGTGAAGGTACTGAGATCCTTCGCATCGTCCGGATTGAGCATTTGATGGACCTCAAGGTCCCTCGTTGTTCTCGCGATATCATCGGCAACAAGTCCGGGATCGATGGATTCTTTCGGTTTACGGTCTACGGTTAACGGTGTACGGTCGATTTCCTGTAGTCTATCCTTTCCCCCCGGGTGACTGGTGACTGGTGACTGGCGACTGATGTCCCCGCTTGGCGAGCTTCGGCTGGAGGATTGTTTCGCGGATACCGGGTCTTTTATTTCCATTTCAAATGCCTTATCAGCTATCGTGTAATCATAAACAAATGGCGGTATATCAGAAAATTTGTACTGAGAAAATCTTGTGTCTCTTTTCATCCGGCTTTGGACGCTTTTTGCTACCTCTACGAAGGTCTCATCAAATACATCCAGAATATTCCTGCCTTCATTTGGCTGACCTTTTGGGACTGTTGCCTTTGGATTACCTATGATTACCTTGTTACCCGCTCCATAGGTCGAGCCGCAGGCGCCGAAAACGAAAGAGCCTTTTCCTAACCTCCGGATAAGCCGCTCTTTAAGCATCCTAAAGTATTCGTTATATGCCGCAGGCGCTACGATAGCCCATATTCTATTGTTCTCCTCCTCACGCGTATCTAAATCGGCTATCTTGCCCTTTTCTATAAGCGCCATCTGCTCGTTTACTATTTGTCTTGCCCTAATTCTCCCTTTCACTATAGGCTCTAACCGTAAGGCGTATAACCCTGTGAACTGCCAGGCAGAACCTGATACAGCGGCTCTCTCCAATCCGCCTCTAACATATTTTACTAATTTCTCTATCTTTTTTTGCGCCCTTCCAGTAAGTCTCTTGTAAGATGGCAAGAATTGCCCGGGCTCGGTAGAGAGCAATTTTATTCCCGGGAGCATGCTGCAGGCATCCTGCCATCCTCCCAATGCCTCGTTGATCTGTTCTTCATAGAGGGTTCTCGCGACAAGCAGCATAATCTCATCGAAGGGTAAGTCCGTATCATCACTTCTTGATTGACCGGAAAACTTAGCGAGGGCCGCTAAGGTATTTGTCGCTATTGAACTCGACGCGCCAAGGCCGGATTGCGGCGGCACTCCTTTTACATCTATAGATATCTCTATACCCCTGCCGCCGGCGCCGGTGAAGCGCTCTAATATATCCCGCAAGGTAATGGCAGGATCCCCTTTCAATGATTCCGGTATTATTCCTGAGGTGACAAGACAGGTTTTGTGGAGCGTAAATCTTCTGTCTTCGGAATAATCGTATATATCAGATAGAGAAGTTATCTCCACCGTGCCCTTGTATCCCGCGGTTAAAGAATGGAGTCTTACAACAGGGCTGTCTATTACCTGGACAGATGTTCCTACGGGCAATTCATATTTTCCCGCCGTGTACTTATTTCTCACCTTCATGCTAACATTGGTGAGACGCGCCCCCATCTGGAGGGCCAGATTGACATGGTCGTTCCCGACTGCTGAATACAACATTCCGCGCACCCCGCTTTTTACGGTTATCCGCTTATTCCGCAAAGATTCCGGCACGCTTTGCACATAGTCATTCAGGGTCTTCGGAGAAAGCATTCTGTCTATATACTCATCGATGGTCAGGGCAAGGCCTCTTTCCTCTATCCGGCGCCGGATTCTTTCAGACAATATATTTCTCAGCTCACTCCTTAGGGTTTCATTAAGAAGCTCTTGTATCGCCTTTGCCTGAACGCCTTCCGGCCCAAGGGCTTTCTCGAAGTATGCGCGCGCTCTATCATTGTCAGGGGCTAACGCTGTTTCAACATGCCTGACGAGTCTGGTCTCGCCGGTCTTTTCGTCAACTTCTGTCTCCTCTAAAAATACGGCGTAAAGTATCATGTAAGCTCTAAATCTATGGAATAACTTATTTGATGTATCTTCGGCGAAGCGTTTCAACTTGTCGACAAAATCTCTTGCCTGGCTTTCGGGTACCCTTATATCCTCATTCATTGCTATCCACTTTTCTTTTTCGTTATAGCCGCCCTTACCATCGTCGATAATCTCTTTGTCAACAATGGCTCTATCGCCTATCACTCTCTGTATGCTGAGGTCGAAACCGTTCTCAATGGCGGATTTCATTATTGAATAGTAATTTAACCGATTTCGGGGTTTGAGCTCTTTATATAATTTCCGAAGCGCGGTCATATCCTCGTTCGCTGCCACAACTACGCGACGATCGCTTTCTATATCCTTTTTCAGGAGATCTTCAGCCAAAGGTATTAAGGTTTTGATATAATCGCTTGGAATCCGAACGCTCTTCTTTTGCCTAAAGGTACCGTATGTTTCCGCCAAAACATATAAAAATGCCCTCATCTTTGCCCTGCTCATGGGGTCACGCGAAATGTATGTTTCTGTTAATTCTTCTATGACAGTGCCGAGATTTTTTGGCTCCGCGAGAAGACCTTCCGCGAGATTTTGGAGTTCTTCAATAGTCCCGCTGCCATCACAAATATCAGAAATGGGCACGGTTCTATTTTTGCCGGGTTCCCCGGCAGTCGGTTTCTCATCGCTCCCGCTCGGCGAGCCTCGCCCTGAGCCTGTCGAAGGGCGGCGGACCACTCTTCCAGGGCGCGCCTCCCAATCGACGACGAACGGTTCAACAGCACTATCGCCTGCCCGCGTTTCATTGCCCTTCATCGCTTTCCAGATAGCCTTGCCGCGCTCGGCCGACGGTGATCTTCGTACAGGATCATCGGTCAGAGAGTAGCCGGATCTCCTGGCGGCATGGTGCCAGGGAAGCGCCCGGTAGAAAGCGCCGATCTCCTGAACCATCCTTTTATCCTGTTCGGTCGGATTAAATATATTCCCTTCGCCAAAGGGGAGCCTGCCGTGCGTATGTCCCCAGTACCACAGAAGCGGAAGGAGATGCGCCGGCCCTTCGTTATTGTCGCCTTTGACGACCGCCACGATCCCGTTGCCGCCGATAATGCCGATCCTCTCCAAGAGCTCGATGAATCTGGCATGCTCCTCATCTTCAAAATCCCATACCGTCTCCTTTTCCCGGTCTTCATAGATCGATAAAAATATCCTTCTGTTGAAAACACTCTCGGCGCCATTCTTGAGCTCTTCGATCCCCATGCCCGTTACGAATGAATCGCGGCCGTAGGTCTGACGAGTCTCCCACGTAGACGGATGCGGGTAATGTTGGATGCCGAGCTCGATATCGTCATGATCGACGGTCCGCTTAAACTCTCCGAGGCTTTCGAACGGTGGGCGCAGCAGGACATCGTGAGCATCTGCTGTCTGCAGCCGCCCGATCCACTCTCCGCCGTTTCGTACCGTACCCATGACGCTTTCGACAACAGCGTAAAAATGCCGGTAGAGCGCCGGAGGATCCGGCGAGGTAAGGATCACCGCGCTCAATGAATATGCCGCTGCCGCCCTAACAAAGAGATGATCGATCGGCGTAGAGATCCCGGTAAGACCGGGCTCATGATGCAACACATGAGAAAAATAGAGAGGATCAAAATGCTTGAGACTCCCGGCAGCCGCGATGATCCTTTCTTTGAGATTATCCGGCACAGCAACGGTAAGTCCCCGCATATCTTCGGGCTGTCCGCCTATAAGAACTTTTGTCGTGCGCTCTATCGTTTCGAGCGTGTCCGCGGTGGGTGAATGCCGCATTGACGCCGCTTCTCTGAAGAGCGGAATATTATAAAAGAGCCCGCGTTCTTCCATGTAGCTGCCAATGGCAACTCTCCCGGCGAGCCTCGTGTCATCACCGGTCCCGAGACTTTCGTGGCGGAAGCCGGGGATTGCCTTGATCGTCCCCGCATCCATAAGCCGCGCAAGACGCTCGTTCGCTCCGCCGGATCGCATCATCTCCCGGCAACGATCATACGTATCTTGCGACACCCAGATCTCGACAAACTCGTCGATAGCTAAATTACCCGCGATCCGCAGATAAGGATGCGGATGTCTTTTGCTCTTACCCAAATCGACTTTGACGATCTTTATGCTCGCTTTTTCTTGCCGAGCGAGCTCATTAAACCTTTCGGCCGGAAGAACATATACCGCCGGATCTTCAGAACGCATTCCCCGACCGAATGGATTGGCCCAAATGTGGCCGAGTCTCGCAAGTTCGATCTTGTCGTTATGTTCCGGACCTACCTCTCCGGCTGCGGCCGCTTCGAACAGGCCTTGCTCTCTGCCGATATAGAGATACCCCGGGCTCAATTCAAGCGGCAGGTTCGGATCCTGTGACTTCTTCTCAAGCGCTTCCCACTGCGGCCGCATAAAGTCATAGAGAATCTCCGGGTCCTGTAAACTGTTGCCGAACACCTGGAATCTCGCCGCGCGATAAAGATCCCGCCACAATATTTCTTCCGGGGTGTTGGCGAAAAGAAGTTCTTGCCGACCCGAAAATATACCCCAAGCGACCCGCTGGCCGGTAAGCCTCGGCATAATGCCCAGGGCGATCTCAACGAATAGGGCCCCGAAACCCTGTTCGCTGAGATCGGGTGATCTCGACATGCTCGAAGCAAGCTTGCGGGAAACATCTTCTTTGGTCTGTTCCGGCCGGATATCGGTAATAGCGGTTTCGAGATTCGCCCGGAAACCTTTAAGAATCGGATTGTCTGCAAGTGACGTCAAAAGATGAAACCCGAGCCTTGCGCGCGGCGTTATGACATACTCCGCGCCGATATCGCGCAGCATTTCATTTACCAGCCGCATTCTTGTAAAAAGATCAGCGTTCTCAAGCTCTTCATCGCTCATCACCGATCGGTAGTTGCCGGCAAAGATGCCGAACATCGCGGGAAGAAGCTCGGGCTTACCCGCTGACGGCTTTCTTGACGCTTCATCGTCCGCCGTCGGCGAGGCGCGCCTGGAATCTAAAGAATCGCGGTAATCCGGCGCCGCTTCCGGCACACGCGCAATGATCCCCTCTCGCTCCATCCTCTCAATAAACATCTCGTAAACGCCACGGTGTTCGGGGAGCGCGCTCCTTTGGGCTTTCCGTAAATGGCGCGCGATATGAGACTTCATCATGCCGGTAACGCTTAAAGGGACGATCGATCGTTTGCTGTCAAAAGCGCTCCTGAGGTCATAGAGAATATCCAAAGAAACAGGGTCGTCCTCAAGAGAACTTCTCTCCGGCGCGTAGATACAGATGTTTCCAATGCTGCCGAGGAGAGAATGCATCGCGATAAATTCAGAAAAATAGAAGGGTTCGCCATTCGCGCCGTATGCGGGTGTCCGCGCCTTGGCGGCTTCGTCCTTTTCGACATCGGCAAAGAAATCATAAAACGAAACACTGAGACGCCGAACGATGACCGGCCTTTCAGAGCGCCGAGAATCATGCCATGCTTGTGAAATGTCGTGTTCGACCCCGTCCGGCGTTCTAACCCGAAAGTTTGAACTGAGCGGTCTTTCTAAAATATCGTTTCTGCCGCTATTGCCTACTTCCAAAATGACCGGATCACCCGTACGGGCAAGCACACGCAAGTTATTCGAGAGGTCCGAGGCGATCTTTGGGAAGAGGTCCGGATTATTCTTTGCGTTAAAACGAAAAATATTCGATAGATACATATAGTCAGCCGGCTCACCAACAAGCTCAGCGACCTTCTTCGGCGTTTCGCCTTCCCAGTTCCCCGAAACAGCCGAAAGTTTTCCTTCAAGCCACATAGTTTTTACGGTCTCGAAGGAGCTATCATTCGAAAGCCAACAGCCCGGCATCTGCCAGAGAAGAAAGGTGGCCGGATCGATCAATCTTTGTATATACGCCGCGCAGTCGCTATCCGCCCCCCACATCTGCCAGGCACGGTGCCGCAGTTCTTCGGGAAGAGACTCTCGCGCGATCGTCCAGAGATCTCGCCGCACCCGGCCGTTCCATTCCCTCATAAGCTCATCAATAAGCGCTTCCCTGCTCGAGAATCTCGATATATACTCAAGAAAAACAGGTAAGATAACTTTGGTTATAGAATGATTTCTTTCAATAATAACCGCCCGCGCAGGCTTAAGGGCGCCGATAAAAGATAAATTTTGCTCAAACCCAACGCCGGCATATATCCCTCCCTGCTTGATCTTCCCCTCTTGAAGCGCCCTTTCAAGATGCGGCATCACTGTCGGATACGCTTCATTGGATACAACATATTCTGGAAGCAGCCATTCGCCCTCTTCCTGATCGGCACATGCCGATTTTGCGACTTCGAGATAGCGGTCGATTCGGGATCTTGCGTCTGTCAGGTACACCTCGTCAAGATTTTTTCGCCCCCCGCTCGGTGACTCTCGTCCTGAGCCTGTCGAAGGACCGCGCGGTGTTTCATGACCATCGTCATCATGATTCTTGTTTAAGACGCTGATCTTCGCCAGGTACAGATTAATGATCCGCTCAAGATCGGCAATGCCGGCGTCCCTTGCGGCAGCATCGAACGATACCGACTCATCAAGCGTAACGACTTCGGGAGGATGCTTAATACTATCTTTTTCTCCGAACCTCGTATTGGGTTCAGTCTCATTGCGGTACACCAGGATCATTCCTGTTGCCGCGTCGACAACAGCCTCGTGATTCATGCCTTCGGCGTTCGGATCGTCAAGATCGGTCATAAGCATGGTGACCCGATCTTCGGTAACCCCTTTTTCGGCAAGGCATCTGAGTATTGCCGCTCGGCTCCTGGCGATTTCGCGGAGATATGCCTGACGCGCTTCCCTGAACATTTCTTCGTTTAAGGATCCGTCCTTTTTCAGGCTCTTTTCCTTTAAGGTGGTTATCTCGTTCTTCCCTGGGCTATTACCGAAAAAGAGAAAACGAGCGGTCGATATATCGACTGAGCGTCTGTTCAGTTCTTCTACGATCCTGCTAACATCCCGGCTTCTAAAATTGAATTCATGAAATCCGATATAGCGGCCGGTTTTTGGGTCGAAGACCGCTATGCCGGTGCAAGTGTAGGCCCCCGAAATAAACATGACTTCGGGTGAGGCAACCTCTTGCGGCCTGTAACTTACAATGTGCGCAACCGACTCCGCACCCCGCTCACCGTAGACGCGCGGGTCGCTTTTGTCGGCGCTCGGAGATCGGCGGGGGTCACCGACAGCCGTTTCAGGCTGCACATGCGTCGGAAGCTCCTGAAGGTTCCCAAGGAACGTACGCGCCTGTTCTCGGTGTTGCGAATCCTGAATATGCTCTAAATACGGCGCGATAGTAGATGTAATATGCGCGCTCAAAGGGTCTCTCTGGCCTGTGTAATAGAGATGATCGTCCGACAGGACCCTCAAAGTCCTGAAGGCGTCTGAAAGCGCCTTGGTGTCAACCTGGTCTCCCGGGATACCTGACGCTACGGCGTTTTGGATATCATGCAGCATATCTTCTCTCGGCATCCAAATATCACGCCAAAACTTCTCTAAGTCATTTATGTCAATATGGTATTCATTTCGCAGCTCTAACCGAGAAGCGGTAAGTATGCTCGGCCTTTCCCGATATCGTATCCCGTGGATAGTAAAATACGCCACCCTCATCCTCGTGCCTGAACAGGGAGTTCTTCTCTTGCCATCGAGCGAATACATGAGCACTCTTTGGCTTATTCGCCCCCTATTCATGCGTGCCTGGTTCACCAGGAATGCCCAGGTCGGATAGAGGCTGCTGCGGACATTTGCCAAAAGAATTCGCGGAGCTCCTCTGATCCTTTCGGGTGCCATACCGAGCTTGGGGTAGCGAATTCCATCTATCTCTATGGTCTCTGGCGGGTCTCCGGTGAGATAATCCCATGTTGGGTAGAGGTTGTCGGGGATGCTTAATATAAGAAGCACCAATTCCTGCCTGATCTTTTTTGGTTGTATGCCGAGCTTGGGGTAGCGAACTCCATCTACCTCTATGACCTCTGACGGGTTTCCGGTGAGGAAGTCCCATTTGATATCCGGGTCTGATCTAAATAGTTCGCGGTATCTTCTCAGGTCCTGTATTGAGAGACGCGCCGTATCCATAAGAAAATCAAATACCGGCCGATACCGCCTTATACGCTGCTGCCTGATTTCTTCTGTTCGTTCTATTTTTTTATTCGATCCCGGGGTATCGTGTTGTATGAGCCAGACAAGCTCTTCTTCGAATATCCGCTGATGTACTACGCTCGGCGCCTGGCGCGATTCGTCATGCGTATCCGCGCTCGGTGATCTGCGGGGGGTATCAGGCGCGGTATGACGCGGCCCGTCGGGCAATACGGCAGGCGGGCCGGCCTCGGGAGATCTGGTAAAGATATGCACGGTGCTGAAAGCGAGCTCATCGGTTATCGGGCCCGCTACGAATTCATGGAATTCATCGTCAGCGTCATAATAGCCGCGGGTATAACTCCATTCGTTTTGCCGTCCCTCGCCGATCACGCTTCGCAGCCGGTCGACTATCTCGATATTTTTACTGAGGCCGCGCGTTTCCGCCGCAAAATACTCCACGATGATCTGGCCGCCGGGCGCCATCCACCCCGCAAAACGTTCGTATGGCAGGCTGTCGATATCGACTTCCCCTCCCAGGCTGCCGAGGCGGAGCGTGCCGAGGCTTTCCGGGGCGACGTCATCCATGCCGGATATTTCGCTCTCTCTTATTTTTACATTATCGGGGATCCTCAAAAGTCTTTTCATCTCATCAAGATGCGCGACTTCGAATGGATTATTGTCCACAAAAACATACTCACGATCCCGCAAAAGCTTTTGAAAACAGAACAAGGGAATAAAGCCGCACGCCAGATCATAGTAGGGTTTCTGATCTTCGCCCATATGCGGGTTTCTGCTGCCGGTTATCTTCTGCTCGAGTATCTCGCCATTTTCTTCATTAAGAATTTTGTAGAGGAGCTCGATCGCCGTAAAACGGCCGAGCAGCTCGTTCAATCTCCGGGCGTTGGGGTTTGTCTCCCAGGCGCGCGCAAAAACAACGAAACGCTTTACCTGTTCCATCTCTTCCGCGCCGGTAAAGCGCTCGGCAAACATTCCATAGATCGTTTCATCATCCTCAGCAGTATATATTGAGTTCAGGATATCCCCTGCTCTGCCGTGGAACGTCTCTCCTCTGGCTTCGATCATATCGACAAAGGATCTATCTACATTGAGATAGATCTCCCTGGCTTCTTTCGCGTAACGGCGAATACGCAGCTTGTTCCTCGCGCGCGGACCATCCGCCGTAATGGTGTGCGAAAATAGATTATAAAATCCGCTCACGATAAAATCGATCTCGAACGTTGTTAATACGAGCATCATCCCGATCAAAAGCGCGGGCCACTCATGAAGCAGTTTATAGATGGCTACACCGCTGACTACCGCCGTTGTAACAGCATAGAAGCCGCCTATCGCGAATGCCGCGCCGGGGCGGAGCGCATAAATGTTTTGCCGTCCCGATACGATACCTTTGTGCCCTGCTATAATGAAATTTTTCGCGTAATTCCCTACGATATAGGTAGTGAATACTAATACGGAAAAGTAGAGCAATGACCCGGCCGGATACCCCGCGGCCATAATATCTTTGGCGCTTTTCCAGAGAGCAAAAGCCGGTATGAGAATCCCTCCCACGGGCGCCGCGAGGGTTATAAATATATCGTGCAGTGAAGCGTTTGGAGCTTTATGTATGTAGCGGCCTTTTTTAAGATCGATCTCCCCCCTGAACAGGTCCGCGGCCGCATGGAGCCCCTCGTGCAAAAGAGCATTCGGTATCGCCCTTAACCTTTGGATGAGTGACATATTCCCCCAATATCCCTTCTCCTTGGGATCGGCTGAAGAAGACAAATTCACGGTGACATACCCCGTTTTCGCGCGCGCCGGCATACCAGAAGCCGCGCTTGTAGGCGACTGGCGCTGAACACTATCCGCTTTGCCCTTTGCGCTATCCGCTATGCCCTCTCCGCTCGGCGAGCGGCGAAAAATCGGTTGATAGGTTTGCTGGTTTCCTGGTTTGCTGGTTTTAAAAAGAGGAGCAGCAGTGTCTCGGCTCGCATTTTTTGAATCTTCGATCGCTTTGTCGATCGCGCCCCGGAGAAGATCTCCGGAGGAGCTGTCCTGGAGAGGTGCGCCAGTATTGATATTATGGGCTAATCTACTGCTGATATTATTAAGAGCCGCCACTCGAACAGGCGAATTCCCGTCAATCCTCCGCGCGAGATCAAGCTTGTATCTAAGATCATCAAGCGCTTCGTCTTTGCCGACCGGATCAGAGTCGTCCTGGGTTCCGAGACTTTTCTCTAGTTTTCTCGCGGCCACCGCGGCTATAGCCGTATTAAAATCTTCCCGGAGACGCTGGCTTCTATCGCGAAGCGTTTCGCCGGCGGCGGGGGACCACCTGACGCCGTCTGAGACCTCTTCAATATCTTTTTTGTCGGATGTCGCGTAGAAAGGAACGAGCGTGTGGGTACGTTCGGTGAGAACTTCGGCAAATAGGGAGTTTGAAAAAAGGAAGGTGAAGACCAGTATCCACGATACGGCCTTCATAAAGATAGAATTTCTCTTCTGTATCTGCCCTTGCCCCATACAAGTCCTTCTTTAAATACAGTAGATTAAGTGTTATATTCTTTTAATTTCGGTAAACCGTATAAGTATAATAGTAATAACTAAATATGCAAGGGCGAATTACTAAATATTTTATCTTTTAACGAATATACCACAAAAAATGGGTGCATTTTGTTCGTTTAAATGCACCAAAAACTTGCTAAAATCTGCTATTTACTTAAAATGTCATTGCAAGGAGTCTCGACACCGAAGGCGGCGGACGACGAATCTCTGTCAGAATTAATAAAAGAGGCCCTCGCTTCGTCTTTCGGTTAACTCAGGACTACGCTCGGGAGATTGCTTCGTCGCTGACGCTCCTCGCAATGACAGATAGGAATAACGCGGGATTCGCAATGACGAAGAGGGAAATGGCGCGAACCTCACGCCTCACACCTCATGCTTCGCACCCAAAACCTACTCCGCCTTTCTCCCCCCAAGCTCCCGATAGATCTCATCGAGCCGGACACGGGCCTTTGTTAACGACGGCCTGGCCATAAGCGCCTTTTCATAGTAGAAGATCGCGTCTTCCTTCATCCCCATGGTATCGTATAATTTTGCCATCGCGAGAAGCACGACAGCGTTCTCGGGCTCGTCCCCGAGGATCGCCTTAAGCTCGCCGAGCGCTTCACCGCGCATCCCCTGCTGTTCAAACACAACGGCGGCTTTTATCCTCTCGGCGTTATTCGCTTCGGGGAATTCGGCTGACACGCGGCTTATCGCCCGTCCGAGATTCTGAGCCGCATTCGCGAGATCACCTATCTCATACTGCACAATGCCGAGATGATAATATGCGGCGGGATGGTCCGACTCTAACCGCTTTGCCTGTTCAAGGGTCTCGATCGCCTGATCGTATAAACCGTTCAGATAATAAAGCCAGCCGAGCGTATCGAGCACCAGCCCGTCTTCGGGCGACAGCGAAACCGCCTGTTTTGCGATATCCAGCGCTTCCCGCAGTTTTTCCCGGTGTTTCGCGTATAAAGCGGCGAGATTGTTGTAGACGATCGATGGCGGCCGGTTCGTTAACTGCAGGAGCACTTCATACTGCGTCATCGCCGCTTTCTCGTTGCCCATCTCTTCGTACAGCGTGGCCAGTCCGACATACGGCCTGATCAGCCTCGGCTCAGCGGCGATCGTCAGATTGTAATATTCTTCCGTTTTTTCATTGTCTCCCATACCGCGGTAGGTTTCCGCGGCTTCGAGTAAAACCGCGGCATTGTATGTCCGCGCCTCGATCAGCGCCTCGAGTTCACGCAGCGCGTCCTCAAGCTTTCCGTCCTTTCGATAGCTTACCGCCAGAATAAAGCGCGCCTCGGGAGAATCAGGCTGTTCCTCTAAAAACGCTTTTGCCGCTTCGACCGCTTCGCCGCTGCGGTCCGATCGATAATAGAGCTGGATCAGGTTTATTCGCGCGACGGTAAATTCGGGGTTCTCCCGCATGATCTTCTTGAATATTTTTTCAGCCTCGTCATAATCTTTCTTTCTCGCGTACGCGGTACCGAGAATATTCCTGAGCAGATGCTGATCGGGATCGCCCGCGAGAAAATTCCGCGCCCGCGTAATGCAACGTTCGGCCTCCCCTTCGTCGAGGTCTATCTTCGCGAGATAGATATTTCCCCAGGCGTTTTCGGGATCGAGCCTGACCATCTTCTCGAATTGCGCGCGCGCCTCTTTCGTCTGCCCCATCGACAAATAGGAAGCCCCTAAGATCAGCAGCGCGCCGCTATTCTCCGGCTCGGCCTCAAGTACTTTTTTCGACTCAAGCATGGAGTTCTCAAAAAATCTCTTGTCGTGGAACGCCCGGGCAAGCTGCAGCC